>CAZGIZ010000025.1:0-38341 GCA_964526655.1 uncultured Desulfobacteraceae bacterium
CCTTTGACTGGGCCTGGAGCGTGGACTGCGCGGGATATGCACCCGGAGAACCTTTGTCCCTCATAAATGAAATAAAACGAGTGGTTAAGCCCGGTGGCGTCATAGCCATCCTTGCCTGGTCCTCTCAACAGCTCCTTCCCGGTTATCCTCTGCTGGAGGCCCGATTAAACGCCACATCTTTCGGGATCGCACCTTTTTCAAAGGGAAAGGGGCCTGAAGCACATTTTTTGCGAACCTTGGGGAGGTTCCAGGAGGCAGGTTTGGAGGAATGCAAGGCCCGCACCTTTGTAGATGATGTTTTCGCGCCCTTAAATAAGGATGTGCGCAATGCCTTGATATCCCTTTTCGAAATGCGCTGGGGGGACCCGAGATCAGAACTGACGCAGGAGGATCGGACGGAATATGAGCGTCTGTGTCAACCCGAATCACCTGATTTCATTTTGGATTCACCTGATTACTACGCCTTTTTTACATACACCCTTTTCCGCGGCAAGGTTGCCAAATAGAACGATTCTTATCACAGATTTGTTTTGTCACATGACACAGAAAGAAAAAAGTCTGGAAGTGTCCCTTATCCAGCAGCAGCCATTGGAGTAACTTCTTTTTCAATTCTGTCTTCGAGTGAATCTTCCGCAACATCAAGTTCGTAGTCCATTTGTAGCCCTAACCAGAACTGAGGGGACATGCCAAAATATCGTGAAAGCCTCAAGGCCGTATCTGCAGTCACACCTCGTTTACCCAAAACGATCTCGTTTATTCGACGTGCTGGAACGTGAAGGGCCATGGCGAGTTTGTTTTGGCTTAAGCCTAAGGGATCGAGAAACTCTTTCTGTAAAATCTCTCCCGGATGTACGGGAGGTAGTTTTTTATTTTCCATAATTATTTACCCCCTGTGATAGTCGGTTATTTCAACCTCAAAGGCATCATTGTTCGACCATTTAAAGCAGACCCTCCATTGATCATTTATATATCAGAAAGAGCAGAAAATATAGGTTTAGAGTTCGATAAATGAAGGAACTAAGACCTGTGATAAAGCCAGTTGCTCTACCCTGCTTAATATATTCAAAGGTCTATTCAAGGAAAACCCCGGCTACCAGATTACGAACCAATGTTTTCATTGACATATGCATATAATATATGCATGATAACTCTATGAAAGTTATCTGGGATCCAGCAAAGGCGGAAACCAATTTCATTAAACACAAGATTCGTTTTTCTGATGCTGAGCAAGCGCTTTTTGATTCTATGGCCTTAACAACCGAGGACAGAAGCGTAGAAGGTGAGCAGCGATTCGTATCGATTGGAACAGACGTGTTGAATCGTGTGGTCGTTGTTGTATATACATATCGCGGGGATGATATTAGACTAATCTCCGCCAGGAAAGCCACTAATAGAGAGAGAAAAGCCTATGAAGAAGGAATATGATTTCAGCAAAGGCAAAAGAGGTCCTGTCATCCCTCAAAAGGAAAAAACCAGAATAACGATTTACATCGATAATGATGTCCTTGAGGAATTTCGTTCGCGGGCCGAAAAAGTGGGATACGGCTACCAGACAATGATTAATGAGGCTCTCAGGAATTATCTTGCCAGGCAGGAAAAGCCTGTTGACGAGGCTGTTTTGCGAAAAGTAATTCGAGAAGAGCTACAACGCGCTGTCCATGAATAAGCCTTGTCAATCCTGCAAGGTCTAACCTCATAAACACTACAAAACAGTGGTAGTTATATCTTCTCAATATATTCGACAACATACCTTCCCTACCTGGTGGTAGCATAAATATGATGACCATCAGCTCCATGAAACAATCAGATGAACCAGCGATCCTGGATATCTCTGAAGGATTATGGGATTGTTTTGATGAAGATACCGGAAAATGGGTAATTAAACAGGTAGACAGGCGAAGGAGATAATAATGGAAGAGAAAGCACGACCTGAATATAAAGAGCTGAAAAATAGGCTTCAGGACATGCCTATTGCAAGGCAAAGGAAAATGAGATAAGGATAATGATCTCGGAATTAGATTTAAGTGGTTATAAGGTAGTATTAATGAATGAGATATATGAAAACCCACCACAAGGAGGAGGTAAATAGATGAAATTCGTGATAATCGGCGGTGATGCTGCCGGGATGAGCGCTGCGAGCCGCGCCAAGAGGAACCAGCCTGAAATGGAAGTGACAGTCCTGGAACAGACTATGGATGTGTCTTACAGCGCCTGCGGAATGCCCTATAATATAGCTGAACCAGACCGTGAAATAGACGATCTTGTGGTCAGAGCAGCCCAGGTCTTCAGGGAAAAGCAGGGAATCGACCTGAGGACCGGGCATCGCGCCGAGGCCATTGACCCGGCCAAAAGGCTCGTGGCCTGTAACACACTTCAAGGAGAGGAATTCGAACTCCCCTATGACAAGCTCCTTATCGCAACAGGCGCGTCTCCAATTATACCGGATCTGCCCGGTTTTGATCTCCCAGGGGTCATGGGGCTCAAGAGCCTGGAAGATGGGCGGAGGATAAAGGGTTTCATCCGCGAAAGGAAGGTCAAGAGGGCCGTAATTATCGGCATGGGGTACATAGCCCTTGAAATGTGCGAGGCCCTGAGGGCCAATGGAATAGCGGTGGACATGGTAAAACCGAGGAGCAGGTTCCTTCCCTGGATGAACGAAAAATTGTCTGACACGGTCAGGGAAGAAGTGGAGGCCAACCAGGTGGGAGTCTTCGCCGGACATGAAGTCCTGCGCATTGAAAAATACAAGGACGGACTCAAGGTCGTCTGTCCCGACCTGGAACTGGATGGACAGATGGTCCTCGTGGCAATGGGGGTGAGTCCCAACAGCCGTATAGCAGAAGAGGCAGGCCTCGACCTCGGGCTGAAAAAATCAATAGCCGTAGACAGGACTCTCCTCACTTCCGATGAAGACATATACTCCGCAGGGGACTGCGCTGACGCCTTCCATGTGGTGACGGGCAAAAGGACCTGGATCCCGCTTGCCCTCAGGGCCAACCGGGCGGGCTGGGCCGCAGCGGACAATGTCCTTGGTAAGGGGGTCGTGCTCCAGGGGGTCGTGGGTACGGCGGTCTTTAAGGTCTTCGACCTCCAGGTGGCAAGGACGGGCCTGAGCGTAAAGGAGGCGGAAGAGGCAGGATTTGAACCTGCGGAGGCAGTGATTACGGCCCGGAGCCGGGCCCACGCCCACAAGGGAAACACTCCGATCTTGGTCCAGATAGTGGGCGACCTCAAATCAGGCCGTCTTTTAGGTGTCCAGATGGTGGGGAAGGAAGGGGCTGCCCACAGGATAGACGCGCCTGCAGTCGCACTTCACAAGGGGATGACAGTAGAGGAATTCAGCCAGTGCGACCTGGCCTATGCGCCTCCCTTCAGCCCCACATGGGATCCCATGCTCACGGCTGCCAACCAGTTGCTAAAGAAGATGTGAAAACAAAGGCACAGGGCGCAAGGCGCAGGGCTCAAGGAGAAAAAGTGAAGTTATGGTTTAACCTTGTGCCCTGAGCCCTGAGCCTTATGCCTTAAATATATGACCGGATAAAAACACCAGGTGCTATCAATTTCAGGCATTTCTATTCAGGTTATTTAGGCTATAGGCTGAAAAACATTAGCTCCTGAGCATTGATCGAAGAGGGCAGTCCAAGGCCTTTTCGTGCTCTGGGTTTCCTATGATCACGCATGACTTCCTCATGTTAAATTGTTTACAGTCTAAATGCCTACAGTCTATCTACCTGAGTAGCTACTTTCAGGCAATCATATGAAAAATGACATGCGTTGGATAAGGACCCACTGTTCGAGAATGGACCATGGGGGCTGCTCCCTCATTGTAGGTGTAAAGGACAACAGGATCGTAAAGATAAAAGGAGACCCCGAAGGTATACTTAACAGGGGGTACCTGTGCACCAAGGGCATGGCCTCGCCCGACAGGCTGACCCACCCCGACCGGCTGAAACATCCCCTCAAAAGGACAGGAAAAAGGGGAGAAGGAGGATGGAAGAGGATCCCGTGGGAGGAGGCCATTGACACGATCTGTGAAAATCTCCTGAAAATAAAGGACGAACACGGGGCCAGGAGCGTTGCCTTTTGTCAGGGCATGCCCAAGGGCATGGAGCATTACGGCCTGATCCGTCTTGCCAATATTTTCGGTTCTCCAAACGTGGTCGGAACCCAGGATGTCTGTCATGCGCCAAGAGAGGTAACAGGGATCCACACATGCGGTTTCTATCCGGTCGCGGATTTCAGCAACAGGACCGGCCTGGCCCTCCTCTGGGGAAGCAACATAACGAGCACCAACGAAGAGGGCGAGATATGCAGTCTACTCCTCAGCCGGATCAGGGAGGGGACCGAGCTTATTATCGTGGATCCCAGAAAAAGTGATCTCGCGGGGAAGGCCAGGTACTGGCTCCGGCCCAGACCGGGAACCGACAACGCCCTCGCACTTGCCTTCCTCAACGTGATTATTGAGGAAGGGCTCCACGACAGGACCTTTGTAAGGGAATGGGTCCACGGATTTGATGAATTTTCCGCTCATGTCAGGCAATACCCCCCGGAAAAGATGTCGGAGGTGACCTGGGTGCCCGCCCCACTAATTCGGGAGGCTGCGACCTGTTACGCCGGATCGCATCCATCCGCGATTCAATGGGGCAACGCCCTTGAACACAATATCAACACCTTTGACACCCTGCGTTCCCTTGTGTGTCTCATGGCCCTGTGCGGGAACCTGGACGTTCAAGGCGGCAATATACAGGCCAATGAACCTGACACGCTCCGGCTCGGGGCCCTGGTAAGGGCCGATCTCCTGCCCAACAAGAGGGAGGAGATGATTCACGTGTATCATCACGCCATACCCAGGATGATGACTGTCCCCCCTACCCTCTTCAGGAGGGCCGTAATCGAAGGGGTTCCCTATCCTGTAAGGGGGGCCTATATGCAGGGGACAAATCCTCTGCTCGCCTATGCGGAGAGCCCTTTGACCCTGGAGGCGTTGATGAAGCTGGACTTTTTGGCTGTCGCCGATATCTTCATGACCCCGACAGCCTCCTTCGCGGACATCGTCCTTCCCTCCGCCACGGCTTTTGAGTTTGACGATATAGGCCACGCCGGTCTGGGGCACGGCATTATCCTCGCGCGTCCGAGGGCGGTTGATCCTCCCTGTGAGTGCTGGCCCGATCTCAGGATACTCAACGAACTGGGGAAACGCATCACTCCAAAGGAGTACTGGTATGATGATTATCACGGCTTTTTGGAGGAACTCCTTCGGCCTGCCGGGCTGAACTTCAAGGAGTTCTGTGAGCTGGGATACCTCAAGGGAGATGAACAATACAGGAAATATGAAAAAAAAGGATTCAGGACTCCTTCGGGAAAGGTTGAACTATCCTTGAGCCATGCCCGGAAACTTGGCGTAAATCCCATGCCCGGTTTTAACGGCCTGGTCGAGGATGAAGACGAGGACTACCCCTTTGTGCTCACCAGCAAAAAGAGCCGCTTCTATCTCCATTCCTCCTACCGGTGGGTGGAGAGATTGAGGAGGCACAGGCCCCATCCCAGGACGGAGATCCACCCTGAAACCGCTCTCAAATACGGAATCGGGGAGGGAGATGAGGTAATAATCGAGACAAGAAAAGGCGAGATAACCCAGGTCGCCCACCTGACAGAGAGGGTCCATCCCAGGGTTATCTACAGCGACTATGGATGGTGGTTCCCCTGGCAGGGGGAGGGATCACAGTGTGAGTGGAAGAGATCCAACTTCAATATGCTCACATCCGCAAAAACCCTGGGAAGGGAATTCGGGACCCCCAACCTGAAGGGCATAGGGTGCAGGATAAGGAGGGCGGATTTACACAATAAGTAATTGATATCTTTTGTCTTTAGTCCCGATCCTCCATTATCCGCTGGCACATGCGGACCCCCTTCATGGCATCGTCTGTCCAGAAGTCTGCCTCGATATAATTAAAGACCTGTTCATCCAGGACGCCTCCGATGATATAGGCCCTGGGAGACTGGTCAGTGGGCAGGCTCTCCCGCAAGAGGGCTATTGTCTCTTTCATGGCATCATAGGACCTGGTTATCAGGCAGGATATCCCAATGATATCTGGCCTTAATTCGCGCGCGGCTGCAAGGAACCTTGCAGGAGGCACATCCACACCGAGGTCATGCACGGCAAAACCATTACAGCGTGCCAGGGTCATGAATATCTCCTTCCCGATAAAGTGGATGTCGCCCTCGGCCGTACCGAGGAGAATGCTGCCCCCGGAATCGGCTCCCTGGGTCCTGCTCTCAATAAGGGGCAGCACCAGTGACCCCACCTGACGCATTATCTCCCCCGCCATTATCAGACCGGAAATGAAATATCTTCCTTCCTCGTACCGCTTTCCCACCAGGGCCATGCCCTTATGGCAAAGGTCCAGGATCTCCATGGGATCAACGCCGTCAGATACCCTCTTTCCTACAAGGGCAAGCACGTCACTCTCCCTGAGATCAGCCATTGAAGAGATCAGCTCGTCCGGCCGGTCCGTTTCATTCATGCCCGGATCCATCTATCCCCGCTTCATCATTGTGGTTATTGGTTATCCCGACTGAGGTAGTAAACCTGATCCGGTCGCCCGGGCAGATAAACTGCCCCCAGCTCACGGGCCTTTCATTAAAGTCAAAGAAGATATGTTCCAGCCTGAAGGCAGGTAATATTTCATCGGTATTGAAAATGTCGGCTTCCTCCTTGGTTAGTATGGATGCCTCAATGGCCATCTCCCCCCTCTTCAGATTTGTTTCCCCTCCCCCTATAAAGAGCCCGTGCAGGGAAGTTACTTCCAGTTCAGCCTCGACAATGGGCCGTGCGGGGTCATAAATGAGGTATTCCCGGTGATATACGAAGGGCTTCCCGTCCCTGATCAATAACCTCATTATCAGGATAGTTGGCTCGCCCGGATTTAAATTCAATATCCCGGCAATGGTCTCATCGGCCTTTTTAATGCTCACGTCAAGGATTCTTACCTTTGTCTTCTCTTTGTCCTTGAACAGCCTGTGAAACTCCTCCAGGTTGAAAGTGACCCCCCCCAGGGCCGGCGCCTGCACGAAGGTGCCGCTTCCCCTTATTGTCCTGACTATCCGGCGCCGCAACAGGTGCTTTATAGACCTGCGCACGGTCATTGGGCTGACATGATAGCGCCGGCACAGCTCGGACTCTGAGGGCAGGCGGCTCCCCGGGAGATAGATACCTCTGGCGATTTGATCCTGAAGGATGTTTACGAGTTGGATATAGGGAGGCTCAAAGGCCTTCCGATCTATCTGTCTCTCATTATCCATGCCTTATTCCTGTCATATATCGAAAAACCGGGGCAATGGGGTGGTGGAGTGATGGATAAAAGCAGATCATTAATATCGAACCTTATACAGATATTGGATAAAATAGACACAAAGCAGATTAATTTTGAAAATATCCAAAGAATATATACTTAAATTATTCGACTTTTCCCGGTCAATGCAAGAAAAAAAGGAGACACACCTGTTTCCGGTTGCAGGCCAGATATAAAATGGCAAAACGGAATTATTATTTATAAAATAACCGGTTGATATCTCATTAAATATTAATGTATCCCACCTGCATATTTTTCGCTTGACGAATTACCCTATATAACTTTATAAATATAGCCGTTTGTCGATCCCCTCTCGGTTTTTCCAAAGATGAATGGTGATCCCAGGCAATAAACCCTAAATATCTTTTTAATTACATGCTTATAATCCCAGTTCCATTTTTTTTTACCGTTTCACACCTATTATTAACCATTTACAAATCTATCAAATTTTCAAAAGGAGGATGAAGCTATGGCAGGTGAATTGACAAAATATCTATCCGAATTAAAGGAGCAGGAGGCCCTGGATTACGTAAAAAAGGCGCTGGATGAAGGGACCGATGCGATGTCCCTTATGGACGAGGCAAAGGAAGGCATGAGCATCGTCGGCGGCAAATTCGCCGATGAAGAATATTTTATTCCGGACCTTGTCTTTTCCGGTGAAATCCTAAAAGGTGTGGTAGCGTTGTTAGAACCCCATCTCAAGGGGAGCGGTGAAGGGGCCAAGAAATATGGAAAGGTTATCATTGCCACGGTTGCCGGTGATATCCATGACATTGGCAAGGACCTTGTTGTCTTTATGCTCGACGTCAACGGGTTCGACGTCATTGACCTGGGCATCGACACGCCTGTGCAGAAGATCGTGGACACGGTCAAAGAATCCGGCGCCAAGGTGGTGGGGCTGAGCGGCTTTCTGACCCTGGCCTTCCAATCCATGAAGGACACCATAGACGCGCTCAAAGAGGCGGGACTGCGGGACGGCCTGAAGGTCATGATAGGAGGCGGTCAAATCGACGATCAGGTAAAGAAGTTTACCGGCGCCGACGCCTATGGAAAGGATGCTATGGCGGCAGTCTCACTGGCCAAACAATGGATAGGATAGGAGGGTAAAAATGGAAAAGAAATGGGAAGAGATGTCAGCGGAAGAGAAGCGGGATGTCAGGTTTGCGACCTGGGCCGCTCCGAAACTCCCAACAGGTGAGGACCTGCCCTTTGCAAGCCCCGAGGCACGGGCTGATTATAAGGCGAGAGTCCAGAGGTTCAGGGATGTAATTGAACTTCGAAAACCGGACAGGGTGCCCATACTCCTGATGGCCACCTTCATGCCGGTTGACCTGGTAGGCGTAAGGCCCTACGACGCCATGTATGATACCGATGTTTTAAAAGATGCCTTTATAAAATTCATGACCGAGTTCAAGCCGGACTACTACATCACACCGGCATTCATGGGAAATGGTAAAATATTTGAAATCCTTGACTACAAGCAGTTAAAGTGGCCCGGGCACGGTGTTCCAGAAACTCAAGGATATCAATATGTTGAAGGGGAATACATGCTCCCGGAGGACTATCCGGCCTTTATCGATGATCCCTCGGATTTCTGGCTGAGGATCTATATGCCGCGTATTTTCGGGGCCCTGGAACCCCTCAGCATGCTTTCTCCATTTACAAATATATGGGAGCCTGTCCTGGTCGGACCGGGCATGATCCCCTTCGGAATTCCTCCGGTCCAGGAGGCCCTGAAAAAGCTCATTGAAGCGGGAAATGAGGCCATGTCATGGATCCAGGCGGTCGGGGCTATTGAGGGCCAGGTCCTGAGCATGGGCTTTGCCAGCGGCGCGGGCGGGGCTGCCAAGGCCCCCTTTGATTATTTGGCCGACACGCTCAGGGGATCGAGGGGAATCATGACAGATATGTACCGGCGGCCTGATATGCTTCTCAAGGCCATAGAAAGGATGACCCCCATAGCCATCAAGAGCGGGATGGCCGGGGCCACCCAGGCCGGGAATCCTATCATATTCCTCCCCCTGCACAGGGGAGCGGACGGGTTCATGTCGGATGAGCAGTTTAAGAAATTCTACTGGCCTTCACTCAGGGAGGTCCTGACCGCTTACATCAATGAGGGATTCGTGCCAGGCCTCTTCTGCGAGGGGAGTTACAATAGCAGGCTCGAGTACCTGAACGACCTCCCAAAGGGCAGTTTCTGGATATTTGACCGCACCGACATGGCCAAGGTAAAGGAGACATGCAAGACAATAACCATCGCCGGGAATGTGCCCGCCAGCACGATCATCGCAGGTACCGTTGAGGACATCAAGAGCTACTGTAAGGAACTTATTGATGTTGCAGGAAAGGACGGGGGCTATATAATGTCTAACGGGACCGGTATGGATGAAGGAAACCCCGACACTGTTCATGCCATGATCGACTTTACCAAGGAGTACGGTGTTTATAAGTAAAGATGGGAAGAACCATAATCATAGCCTGCGAAACAGTGATCAAAGAGATGGGTGAGCTTATTCCGCCAGGTGTGGAAACTCGTTCTATTGAGTCCGGGCTTCACCTGAACCCGGACAGGCTGAAACGCGGCCTTCAGGCTGTGATAGATGAAGTAACAGGAGACACAGAGACCATAATCCTGGGGTATGGATTGTGTTCCATGGGTGTGGCAGGCCTAAAGGCCGCCTGCAGCACCCTGGTCGTCCCCCGACAGGAAGACTGTGTCTCCATTTTTTTGGGCTCCAGGAAGGAGTACAGGAGGGTGCTGGATAAGGAACCCGGCACCTACTTTCTTTCCAAGGGCTGGATTGATGCCGGAATCACCCTCCTGGAGGAGCTGAAGGGAATGGAGGACCGCTACGGCAAGGAACGCGCCCGCAGGATCATGAAACGCATGATCCAGCACTACACGCGCATCGCCTTTATCGATATGGGTTATGAGGATCAGGACAGTTACCGTGACTATGCGCGAAAGGTCGCGGATGAACTGGGCCTCAGATATGAGGAGATCAAGGGGACAACCGCGCTCCTCGAAAGGATGTGCAAAGGCCCATGGGATGAAGATGAATTCATTGTCGCCCCGCCCGGTCAGGCGATACGGTTGGAAGACTTTGGGATGGATATGGCTGGCAAGCACCAGGACAGTGCTTCCGTGGGTGATAATAATGTGAGACTCAGCCTATAACCAGATACAGGTGCCATAATACCGGTCCTGGGAATAAATTAACAAGGAGTTAAATATGGATACCAAGGTTTCAAGCGCGACAAAGGAAGTCAAAATTACCGCCGATGGGCCGACTACCCTGATAGGTGAACGAATAAACCCGACAGGGAAGAAGAGACTGGCCGAGGCCCTCAAGAGCGGCGATCTCGAAGTTGTCGCAAAAGAGGCGATCACCCAGGTCGAGGCGGGCGCCGATATCCTGGATGTCAATGTGGTAACATCAGGTGTTGACGAAGTAGTTATGCTTCCAAAGGCCCTGGAAAAGGTCATGGCCGCTGTTGATGTGCCCCTCTGCATTGACATCAATAACCCGGCCGCCCTCAAGGAGGCCCTCAAGGTGTATCAAGGGAAGCCGATCGTCAATTCTGTGACCGGCGAGGAGAGCTCACTCAACGAGGTGCTTCCCCTGGTCAAGGAATACGGGACTGCGGTTATTGGCCTGACCATAGACGATGAGGGCATACCCAAAGAGGCGGAGCGGAGGATTGCCATCGCCCACAAAATAGTCGAGCGTGCCAATTCGATGGGTATCCCCACGGAAGACATTATCATAGACTGTCTTGCCCTGACCCTCGGCGCGGACAGCAAAGCCGCCCTTGTGACCCTTGAGGCTATTAGGAGGGTAAAGGAGGAGCTGGGGGTAAATCAGACCCTTGGGGCAAGCAATATCTCCTTTGGACTTCCTGAACGCAGTATCGTCAATCATTCATTCCTTGCAATGGCAATTCCATCCGGGCTGACCTGTCCCACGGTCAATGTTGCGAGTGTACGTGCCGCCATCCTGTCAACGGACCTGGTCCTTGGCCGCGACAGGTTCGCACAGAGATATATGGGATACATAAGGAAACGCAAAACCCAATGAAAATCAAGGGGATAGCATATAATATTCAAGGCCTGGAATCTCCTGGGCCTTTTTTTCCATAAGTGCCGGAATAGCAAATTTTAGGCCAGGTCCTACGGGGCATCCGATTCCAGGTCCTTTTATTTATTATTCGCCTAATTGGAGGTTAATAATTTGAAAAAAAAATAAAAGTGTATTAATAGAATGCTGGTAACTCCGAATCCGTATTTTTCCATTTCAACATTTTTTTATTAACCAATTTCAAAAGGAGGATGAAGCTATGGCAGGTGAATTGACAAAATATCTATCCGAATTAAAGGAGCAGGAGGCCCTGGATTACGTAAAAAAGGCGCTGGATGAAGGGACCGATGCGATGTCCCTTATGGACGAGGCAAAGGAAGGCATGAGCATCGTCGGCGGCAAATTCGCCGATGAAGAATATTTTATTCCGGACCTTGTCTTTTCCGGTGAAATCCTAAAAGGTGTGGTAGCGTTGTTAGAACCCCATCTCAAGGGGAGCGGTGAAGGGGCCAAGAAATATGGAAAGGTTATCATTGCCACGGTTGCCGGTGATATCCATGACATTGGCAAGGACCTTGTTGTCTTTATGCTCGACGTCAACGGGTTCGACGTCATTGACCTGGGCATCGACACGCCTGTGCAGAAGATCGTGGACACGGTCAAAGAATCCGGCGCCAAGGTGGTGGGGCTGAGCGGCTTTCTGACCCTGGCCTTCCAATCCATGAAGGACACCATAGACGCGCTCAAAGAGGCGGGACTGCGGGACGGCCTGAAGGTCATGATAGGAGGCGGTCAAATCGACGATCAGGTAAAGAAGTTTACCGGCGCCGACGCCTATGGAAAGGATGCTATGGCGGCAGTCTCACTGGCCAAACAATGGATAGGATAGGAGGGTAAAAATGGAAAAGAAATGGGAAGAGATGTCAGCGGATGAGAAGCAGGAGGCGCAGTTTCAAAAGCTGCTTAATCCAAAAGACCCAGAGGGGAATGACCTTAAGTTCCAAAGTCCGGAAGCGGAAAAATCCTATAAGGATAGGATAACCAGGATAAAGGATGCCGTTCAATTGAAAAAGACACCGGACAGGGTTCCGGTCTGTATTCTTCCTAGCATGTGGCCTGTGACCTATGGAGGGATAACTCCTCAAGAGGCCATGTACGATTATGATAAGTGCATCGCGGCCTTCAGGAAATTCACCCTTGACTTTGAGCCGGATTGGCATATGGGGCCCGCAGCGCCTGGCCCTGGCAAGTTCTATGAGATGCTTGATTATAAGTTATATGCCTGGCCGGGACATGGTGTCTCTCCTGAGCACTCTTACCAGTGTCTTGAAGGAGAATACATGAAACCGGAGGAGTATGACCTTTTGCTCATGGACCCATCCCTTTACTTCAGAAATTTCTATCTGCCCCGTGTATTCGGTGCCTTAGAGGGATTCACCATGCTCCCTCCATTCACAGGCATACTTGAAATATATGGTGTTGCCTATAATTTTATCCCCTTTGCGCTGCCCCCTGTTCAGAACACCTACAAGGCCCTCTTTGAGGCCGGTGCCGAAGCCCTGAAATGGGCGATGGCCGTGGGCGGCCTAAATGGCGAGCTGGCAACATTAGGATTTCCGAATATTCTCGGAGGTTTTACAAAGGCGCCCTTTGATGTAATCGGCGATACCCTGAGGGGCACCAGGGGGATCATGATAGATATGTACCGCCGGTCCGACAAACTCCTTAAGACCATGGAGATGCTTGTGCCTATCATGATTGGTATGGGAGTAAGCGCCATGCAGCAGACCGGCAATCCCTTTATATTCATACCTCTCCATAAGGGTGCCGACGGCTTCCTGTCCGATGAGCAGTTCAAGAAATTTTACTGGCCTACCTTTAAGGCAGTCCTAGTGGGCTTAATTGAAAATGGATGTATACCATTTCCTGCGCTTGAGGGACATTGGGGATCGCGGATGGAAGATCTCCAAGACATACCGAAGGGCAAGTCGGCATGGATGGTTGACCAGTCAGATATAGTGAAAGTCAAGGAGACACTTGGTAAAAATGCCTGCCTCCTCGGCAATGTAGCCTCATCCATGTTGGATTTGGGCACACCCGATGAAGTGAAAGGCTATTGCAAGAAACTCATCGATACTGCAGGCAAGGGTGGCGGGTTCATCCTTGGCAATGGCGCATTCTTTGACGATGCAAAAGCGGAGAATGTCAAGGCCATGGTTGACACGGCCAAGGAGTATGGCGCGTACTGATGAATAACCGAAGGACAAGTATCATAGCCTGTAATACAGCGATCGAAAGGCCGCTCTGATTTTGTAAATACTTTGTCCTAAATAGGCCCCTCCCTTTCTTGGGAGGGGCTTATAATAAATTCATTTGTTCCCTTACGGCCTTATCCCTGCGCCTTGGGCCTTTTTTATTTTCCTTTATATTCAGGCTTTCTGTCTTCGGCCAGGGCTTTAAGCCCTTCCCTGTAATCCTCACTCTGGAGCATCTCCTCAAAGAATGCCTTCTCCAGGCTCAGCCCATCCTCCAGTGGCATGTTCAGACCCCTGATCATGGCCTCCTTGGCCCTTGAAACGGCAAGGGGCCCCTTTTCACAGATCTTCAGGGCCCACTCCTTTGCGGTCTCAAGCATCTGATTCAGGGGTACTACTTTATTGACCAGCCCTATCCTGTATGCCTCTTCGGCGCTGACAGGGGTGCCCATCAGGATCATTTCCGAGGCCTTCGCACGGGTAATCATCCTCGTAAGTCTCTGTGTGCCGCCCAGGCCCGGTATCAGCCCCCTCCCCACCTCCGGGAACTGCAGGAATGCGTTCTCCGAGGCAATCCGGATATCACAGGCCAGGGCTATTTCGACTCCGGTTCCCCTGGCAGGGCCGTTTACGGCCGCGATAAGGGGCTTCCAGATATTGAGACCGCGTGTGATCATAGGGGGCTCCTTAAAGGTCTTTTCAGCCCATGGCATGAGCATTGTCTTGTGGTCTGCGCCGTTGGTAAAGACATCACCTATTCCGGTGATAATGGCGACCCAGGCGTCAGGATCATCCCGGAACTCCATCAGCCGGACCCCGAGATCCCGGAAGGAATCGCCGTCCATCCTGTTAAGTGTCTTCGCGAGATCGAATTTAATGGTTACTATCTTATCCTTTTTTTCATAATAGACAGGCATTGGGATCTCCTTTCTCTGGTATAGTTAAACGTCTCGAAATTTTTTAACTTATTGAGGATAATAGCTTTTTCCCAGAACCCGTTATTCCATCGTTCCAGTATTCCATCATTCCAATTGCGGAGCGAAGCGGAGCTGAGTTCTTACCTCGGTGAATAGAGGACCATCCTGGGCTTTTTGCCAAGCTCCTTGGCCAGGTCCCCCAGGCGTCCCCATTTGATCACGTTGGCCATGCAGTGCTTGACACAGGCAGGCTCAAGGCCCTTCCGGGTCCTTGGGGCGCAGAGGACGCAAAGCTCCGTTGGAAACGGGAGGAATGTAAGATACGCCTTTTCATTAGGCAGCTTCTGGACCATTTCGATTACCTGCATCCCGGACATGCCCGCCTCCCAGCCGTACTCCTGGCAGCAGGCCACCTGGCACGTGTAGCAGCCCGTGCAGAATTCGTAATCGATTAGAAGCCCGTACTCAGGTCTCTTTGCCATAGCTCATCTCCTTTTCCGAGACCTTGTAGATCCTGCAAAGGCTGTGTTTTATGGGGGCCCCCAATCCATCCTTGCCCTGCTCCCCCATGGGCATGAGCAGGTTGATGTTATGCTCCCAGGTCCCGTATAAATTGGGCTCCGCCCCATCCTTTTCCGGCATCCACCAGGCGTGGGTGGCCATTACCATCCAGGTGGGCACCACCAGGGTCAATTTCGCCCTGAACCTGGCGCGTCCCATCCAGTTCTCCACCCACACCCATTCACCATCGCCTATGTCGTTTTTAGCGGCTGTTTCAGGATGGATCTCAACCAATGGATCGGGGTCGATATTCCTGAGCCATGGAATCTGCCTGTGCTCGGAATGGAAATATACGGGCGATCTGCGACCGGTAGACAGGATGAGCGGGTATTTTTCCGCCAGATCGGGCCTGCTCACAGGGGTAAAGGGGGGCTCTTCGTGGTGAGGCATCGGTTCGAGGCCCCAATCCTCCCGGAGGGTGGAATAGAGTTCGAATAGGCCCGTGGGGGTGTTGAAGCCGGGTCTCCTGTCAGGCCTCAATAGCCCCTTTTTATGACGGTGGTAGGGCACGCTGGGGTGACCCTCCGGCGGGATGACCCAGACCCGCTCCTGCAATTCTTTAAAGGTCAGGCCCGAGGGCTTGATGATTTCGTCAAAAAGATCCTGCAGGTTGTTCCATTTGAATTCGGGATCGAACCTCCTGGCCAGCTCAAAATTGATCTCCACGTCGGGCCTGCAGTCATCGACGGTCATGGCCCTGTTTATGCTCTGAAGGGGCACCCACCATGTCCTGATCCCGTCCTTTTCCAAAAATGAGGCCGCAGGCAGAACAACATCAGCGTACTGTGTGGTTGCATTGGGAAAAAGATCAACCGCCACAATAAAATCGAGCTTTTTAAGGGCCTCCCGCCACCTCTTGGGGTCCAGTCCTATGTTGCCCAGCAGGTTGCAGGTCTGGACCCATAATCCCTTGATAGGATAGGGTTTTTCAGTGATTATCTGCTCCAGGGTAAGGTCTGTCTGGCTGCGCCATATGAACCTGTTAAAGGGCCCGTATTTATCCGCGCCTATACGCGGCCTGTCCTGCTCCTTGTTTTTCAATTTGATAATGCCATTGGCGCCGGGAAGGGCATAGGCCACTGCGTCAAAGGCGTAGCGTGCAAAGACATTGCCGCCCGGCACGTCCAGGTTGCCTGTCAAGGCCCAGAGGCTCGCTATGGCCTGGCAAAGCGGCGTAATGGCCGGGGTCATGTCGATGGGGACACCCCACTGGATGGAGGCTGGTTTGCTTCGGGCGTAAAACCTTATCGCCTCCGCCACCTGCTTCCCTGGAACGCCTGTTATCTCCTCCACCCTTTCAAGGGGATATTTCTCCGCCTCCTCCCTGAGGGAGTCCCACACAGTCCTGCAGGTTACACTGCCGCCTCCAGGGAGACTGATCTCAAACAGTCCGGAGAATGAAGGCTCCGTATCAGCGGATTTAAAGGCGACCGATGAAGAATCCCAGACCGCAGGCCCCCTGCCCTTCCTGTCCCACACGATGTAATTATCGGGAGACCCATCCTCATAGAGATCGCTCTCCCTCAGGAGCCTGCCATTGTCCTCTCTAATCAGGTGGGCCCCGTTGGTCCATTTTTCCAGGAAATCCTTGTCGTATAATTCCTCTTTTATGAGCACATTCAGGAACCCCATTGCAAGGGCAGCGTCCGTGCCCGGCCTCAGCCTCAGCCAGTGCTTGGCCCTGGAGGCGAACCAGGACAACCTTGGATCAATGGAGATTATCTTGGTCCCCCTCTTCATCATGTCGATGATCCAGTGGCCGAAGAGATTATCCGGGCAGGTAGCCGGGATATTATATCCCCAGACGATCATACATTCCGGAAGCTCGAACCTTGGGTCTTCATATCGCTCCGGGAGCCACTGCCCGGCATCGAAAACACAGTAGTCACCCTGTATCGTATCCAGGGCGGCGATTCGGGGGCTGTAGCAGGCGTTACCGCTCAGGGCGAACATGACATTGGGGCTGCCGAAGGCATAGGCCAGCATGCAGATCCACGCGCCTATGTCCCTGCCCGTGCCCATGGAGAAGATAACGCTTTCAGGACCGAATTCCTCCCGGATGCCCTTCATTCTCTCCTCGATCAGGTCAAAGGCCTCATCCCATGATATCTCCTTCCATTTGTTCTCGCCGCGATTCCCAATCCTCTTTAAAGGTTTCCTCAAACGCTTCGGGTTTTCAACATACTGGGTCATGGCAAGGACCCTTGCGCAGAGACGTCCATGGTTCCATGGGTGCTCCGGATCGCCCTCTATCTTGACCAGCCTGCCGTCCCTTATATGGGCAAGGACCCCGCATCCGCCGTGACAACCGGGTCCTGCGGACCAGGTGGTGGTCCGGACGATCTTGGTCTCTTTACCGCTCATGTCTCTTACAATCCTCTCATTAAATCTTTTTATGGGAAGCCATCTCCCATAATTTAAAAAAGGACCTCCAGACATTGAATACAGACCCAATAATGTCCAGGTCCTTTTTAAAAACTTCTTTAAGGATGGAGTGTAGAAGAAATCAGTTTTTGTGTCAATGCAAAACCAGGCTCGGTCTGTCAGTTTCCCTTTGACCCGCACTCGAATCTTGCATATATAAGGAACATTCTTGATTTTATTTCACTGTAGGAAACACCCGGTATTCGGGAGTAAGAAACAGAGGCTATGCCATAGGAGTCATTACTCCGGTCGGGTTCTTTTTTTCAAGCCCTATCTATAGGCCAAGGTGGCGGTTCCCGCAGATGGAAGGGTTCAATAGGACAGGTCATTTCATCTGAAAGGGACATTCTGCCAGGGGTTTTGTGGCGTGAACCCTCCCATCTACGGGAACGGCAGTGTCTGGTGGAACTCTTTTTGAGATAGGTCTTGAAAAAAAGACCCCGACCTTTGCTGTGGCTCCAAAGCCTGGTCCTATGGGCCAGGATCTTTACTGTTCTGGAGGTGATTCATGGCAATCGCGGTAGTCGGTATGCTGGACGAGAGAGAAGAAGGCCTGGGCCTTATCAGGGACACCATTGTAAAAAAGGGGCATAAGGCCGTGCTAATTGACATCAGCATGGGGACAGGGGCCATAAAATACTCCTTGAAGCCGGATATAGGCATTGAGGATCTGATCAAAAATGAGGGAATGACCCCGGAGGTGATAAAGGGGATGCTGGTAAAGGAGAGGAAAATGGTGACATCGATCATTTCTGACGGCCTTGGTGAAAAGCTGCTGGAACTCAACGACTCCGGCACGCTTAAGGGTGTTATCGCGGTCGGAGGGGCGACGGGGAGCATCATTTCCCTTCCTGCAATGAACCGGCTCCCCTATGGGCTCCCTAAGTTGCTGATATCCAGCGTCGCAGGGCAACCATTCATGGCCAAAAGATTATCTGAATATTATAGAATCAGGGATATCACGGTCATGCACAGTGTGGTTGACACGGTCGGTATGAACCCTATGGTAGGTAGACTGATGCGAAACGGTGCAGGCGCCATATGCGGGATGGCGGATGAATATGAACCCATCCAGGATGATGGGAAGCCCTCCATCGCCCTGACGGAATTCGGACACTGCGAAAAAGGGGCCTACTATATCCGTGAACTCCTTGAAAAGGATTTCAGCGTCACCTCTTTCCACGCCATCGGATTCGGTGAAAGGGCTGCCGTGGAGATGTTTAACCAGGGGCTCTTTGAGGCCTTTATTGATCTTGTTCCCGCGGGATTCAGCGAACACATTTTGGGGGGAATCCGTGACGCTGGGCCGGACAGGCTGGACGCGGGCATTGATTCCGAAAGGCCCTACATATTCGCACCGGGCGGGTTCGGAATGATCAGCCCCGGCGCCCTTGAGGAGAGGAACGATAACGATCCCATCAAAAAGTCCCTGAACCAGGGAAAACGAAAGATCCATGTGATGGATTCCGCGAGGCTCGAGGTTCGGGCTACGGCAGAGGAGATGGAGACCCTTGGACGGGAAGTGGCTAAAAGGCTGAACAGGCGGAAGAATAAGGAGCTTGTCAGGGTACTTATACCCCTTCGGGGTTTTACTGCCCCGGGCGTAGAGGGGGGAGACCTCTATGACCCGGAATCCGATGAGGCCTTTATCAAGAGCATTAAGGAGAACCTGGACCCGGAGATAGTGATCTCGGAGCTGGATACCCATATAAACAGTCCCGAGTTCGCCAAGGCCATGGTCCGGGCCCTCCTTGAGACACTGTCCTGGAAATGACTTTTATCCACTGCCCATCCAGAAACAATCAATTTCCGGATGGAGCTATCTACACTCTCAACTGATCGGCCACATACTCGAGACCTAATTCCTTGAGCTTTTCCCTTGACGGGGCTCCGGTTTCCAGGTTCCAGCCCCTTACAGTGTAATATTCATCGAGCATGTATTTTAGGTCATCGTTACTGATGTAGTGGCCCTTGGAGGCGCCGCCCGGAAGTGGCTCGGTCCTCAATCTCTCCGGGAGTGTATCGTCCGCCCTGGTAAACCCCTCCCTCACATTAAAGGCCCTTGCCAGATTGTTGATCCTTTCCCCGACCTTTTCTATATCCTCGGGCGCGTACTCAAATCCGGTTACCGCCTCCATGAGGTTCGCTGTGTTCCGCGTGGCAATGGCCGGTACCGCCATATCCAGTAAAAAAGCGCACATGGTCGGGGCATCGCAGGTCGCGAGCCTTACATCCTGGTTCCACTTGGTAAGCTTGCCCTTATCCTTGACATCAAACCTGTCCACGGCAAAGGGGATGGGGATGCCGAAGATCTCCTGGAAGGCGTAACCCCTGTTGTGATCGGCTCCGGTGTATGAAGTGGCATAGTTCAATCCATGCGCCTTGGCGCCCCGGACATCATAGGCCGGCAACTCCAGGCCCTTCACATGCATGGCATATTTCTCGCTGCCCTTGCCGATCTTTTCAGCGGCAAGCCTGACCCCGTCGGCCAAGAGGTCCCCGATGCCCTCGCGATAGGCCATCATTTTAAGGAGGGTGACCATTTCCTCATGATTGCCGAAATTGAGTTCCATTCCCCCCGTATCCTTTTTGGTCAGTATCCCTTTTTCATAGAGTTCCATGGCAAAACCGATGGTCACCCCCGCGGACATGGTATCCAGACCCAGCTCATCAGCCAACCTGTCCGCGGCGATAATGGCATCGATGTTTTCAACGCCCGTCTGCCCGCCAAAGGAATAAAAGGTCTCGTATTCCGGGCCTTCTGTAAGGGTCCCCGTATAGGGCTCTGTCTTGGCCATTTTCAGTTGACTGCAGCCGACAGGACAGCCATAGCAGTGTTCCCTGCCAACATTGCGGGTCATCTGGGCCTCCACGCCGATCTGCTCCACAGGCACGTACGTCCCCGTGGTACTGTAGTTCTTTGTCGGGAATATGCCGAGGGCGCTGGTTCCGTCCACCACCATAGGTGTCCCCATCTTTGAAAATGCTGGATAGAGTACCTCGCTGTCCTTCATAGCCTTTGCGAATTCATCCCTTGCCTTCTTCAGTTTGTCCTTATCGGCCACGGCTACTTTTCCCTTTCCTCGGATCGCGATAGCCTTCAGGTTCTTGGAACCCATGACCGCTCCCAGCCCCTTCCGGCCGGCGGCCCTGAGTTCATTGATAAGGCAGGCCATTTTACTGAGCCTTTCACCGGCGGGCCCGATACATATGATTCGCACATTCTGGTCGTTCAATTCATTCTTGATAATGTGTTGTGTATCTGAAGTCATCATGCCCCATAATGTTCCCGCATTGCGGAACTTCACCTCCCCGTCCTTGATCCAGAGGTAGGTGGGTTTATCGGCCTTGCCTTCCACAATCAGGGCGTCATAACCGGCAAATTTCAACTCCACGGGGAAATATCCGCCCGTGAGGGCGACACCGACCGCGTTGGTCAAGGGGGATTTGGCCGTAACCGCCATCCTGCTGGCGCAGGGAATATTGGTCCCTGAAAAGGGTCCTGAGGCAAAGATCAGTTTATTATCCGGTCCAAGCGGGTCCGTGCCTCCTTTAAGTTCATCAAAGAGATACTTGATTCCGAATCCGGCCCCTCCGATGTAGTCCTTGGCCACTTCCATCGGCAGCGCCTCTTCCCTTGAGGTCTTTTTGGTGAGATCAATCCTCAGGATCTTCCCGGTATAGCCTCCTTGATACATAACCTACCCTCCTGTCTATTTGGTTAATATTATTAAGCACTTTAATTATCAGTTTTTCAGAGATAAATATTTTTCTTAGCCCCCTGATATCGGAGGAAGGATAAGCACCTCATCCCCCTCATTGAGACTGGTCTCCAGTCCCTTGAGGAATTCCACATCCCTCCCGTTGACCATCAGGCGGATGTGGGGGAGAATATCCGTTCCATTGGCGCCATAAAGAAGGGAGGACAGCCCTTCTCCATAGTTCCGGACCATCATGGAGAGCAGGGATTTCAACGTAAATCCCTCTGGGACGGAAAATTCAAGATCCCCCCGGCCGAGGATTTTCTTGATTCCCAGGATCGAATGGACCTTGACACTGATCACTTATAGACTGGCCAATATTATTTAATAGTTTAAAAAGGGTAATTCACGTTTTAAAAAGTTAGTATAGGTAATTTGTTTCTCTGTGTCAACGCGTGACTCGATCATGAATTTAAAAAAATATTTCCTTATAATCCATTTCCCTCTTTATCTTGCCTTCTCTTCCAAGGAATTCAAGGTGGGCTTTTGTGCCTTGCTCCTTCTAAATGAATAGACCGTGGGAACAAAAATAAGTGTGATGAAGGTAGAGCTGAACAGGCCTCCAATGACCGCCCTGGCCATGGGCGCCTGGGCCTCTCCTCCTTCTCCTATCCCTATTGCCAGTGGGACCAGGGCTAACATGGTAGTCATGGCCGTCATCAGGATCGGCCGGAGCCTCCTGCGGCCAGCCTCTTCAATGGCTTCACGCAGGTCCATCCCGTATCTGCGGTTGAGGAGATTGATATGATCCACCAGCAGTATGGCGTTGTTTACAACGATGCCCCCGAGCATAATGCATCCTATAAAGGTCTGGACATTAAAGGTTGTGTTTGTCAAAAGGAGCATCAGGACAACGCCGATCGCTGCCACGGGCACAGAAAACATCACTATAAAGGGGTCGCGGAGCGACTCGTAAAGGGAGGCCATCACCATATAGACGAGCACAAGGGCCAGGATAAGGCTTGTGAGCAGCTCATGGAAGGCCTTTTGCTGCTCCTCATAATCCCCCCCGAAGATAATGCTAAAGTTGGGGGGCACGGGTATGGAACGGAAGGCATCTCTTATGTCTTTCTGGACTGACCCCATATCCCTGCCGACCAGATTGGCTGAGACCGTCACTACCCTCTCCTGGTCCTTCCTCTCAATGATTACCGGACCGGAACGGGGACGGATCTCCACCACGTTTCTAAGGACGACCGGCTGCCCCTCAGAGTTCATGACGGTCAGATTCAGGATTTCCCGGAGGTCCATACGTTCCGCCTCGTTAAGTTTGACCAGAATCTGATATTCATTGCCGGCCTCGCTATAATTGCCCGCGCTCGTGCCAGAGATGATGGTCTGGAGGGCCTCTGCGATATGGGAGACCGTGAGCTTCATGTCGGAGGCCTTTTGCCGGTCCACGATGACGAGTTCCTCGGGGCTCCCGGATTCCCGACTCACGGTCGTGTCGGTTATGCCCTGCACCCGGCCCAGGGCATCCTGGACCTGCCGGGCAAGGGAATCTGCGATATCCATGTCATGGCCCCTGATCTCCACCTCAATTTTGTCACCGCTCTGGGCCCCCATTCGCAGGATGAAAAGGCCCTGGCCCGCCCTGGTCCTGACTCTCAGGCCCGGGATGCCCATGAGCTTGGGTCGAATGGCGTTTGCTATCTCCTCGCTGGAGCGGGATCTTTCTGACTGGGATTTCAGGGATATCCTTATAGTCCCGGTGTGATCGCCCCTGGCTCGCATGCGAGAGCTCCCTATAAAGGTCTCCACATTTCTGGCTTCCGGCACCTCTTTGTCCAGGACGGCCTCTATCTTTTTAAAGGCCGTATCGAGGACTTGCAATCTTGTTCCCACCGCCCCTTCCCCGTATACCCTGACCTCGCCCTCATCCGTCGCGGGCATAAACTCAAAGCCTATATAAGGAACGAGCAAAAGGCTGCCAAGTAAGATCAACGCCGCGCTTACAACCACCAGGAGCCTATGACCCAGTGCAAACCGGAGTAGTCCCACATAGCTTTCCTCCAGACCCTTAAAAAAACGGCCGCTCAGGAGGAAAATCCTGTGGCGCCAGCCAATCTTTTCAGTCTCCCCATTTCCCGTACGTACAGGTATCCTGGAGGTAAGCATGGGGACCAGTGTCAGAGCCACGACCAGGGAGCAGGCAAGGGCGAAACCGACCACAAAGGAGAGCTGCTTGAACATCACGCCCGATATCCCGCGAACAAAGATCAGGGGCAGAAATACGGCCAGGGTCGTCAAGGTAGACGCGATTATGGCGGCGGAGACCTCCTCGCTGCCCTTGATGGCCGCCTCTACCGGTTCAACGCCCGATTCCCTCATGCGGAAAATATTTTCCAGTACCACGATGGCGTTGTCCACGAGCATGCCGATGCCGAGGGCCAGACCGCCCAGGGTCATAAGGTTGAGGGTGAACCCGCCAAAGTACATCAGGGCGAAGGTGCCCACAATGGAAATGGGAATGGCCGTGGCTATGACCGCGGTGCTGCCGATATTTCTGAGGAAAAACAGCAATACCAGCACGGCCAGGATGCCGCCGTAGAGGATCGAGGAGCCTACGTTGGAGATGGAGCGCTTTATGTAATCAGAGGTGTCGATGATTGTCGTCAAATGGATCTCCGGTATGTCCTGGTTGATCCGGTCTATCTCCTGCAGGACGCCCCTTGCCACGTCCACCGTGTTTGTGCCTGACTGCTTGTTGACTGCCATGCGTATTCCGGGTCTTCCGTTTATCCTCACAACCCTTGTAACCTTCTCCCAGGAGTCTTCCACCGCAGCGATCTCCTTGAGCTGGATGGGAGTGCCTTCCCTCATGGCGATGACAGTGTTTTCCAGTTCCGAAAGGCTGGAATATTCTCCGGGAGTCCGTATCATGACATCCAGGTTTCCCCGCTCAAGATTCCCAGCGGGCATATCGACGTTTTCCGCCCTGATCTTATTGAGTATCGTATCGAGGGAGAGCCCGAGGGCCTTGATCTTATCGGCTGATAGGTTGACATGGATCTCCCTGTCCAGGCCCCCGAACACATCGAGGGCTGCTACCCCCGGCAACCGCTCAATGCGATATTTCACCTGTTCGTCGATGATCCGGCGCATCTCTATGGGGTCCATGCTTCCGGAGGCCCCTAAAATCAGGATGGGAAAGCTGGCCAGGTCGAATTTAAGGAGTCGAGGCCTGTCCACATCATCGGGAAGGAGGACCATGATGCGATCCAGCCGGTCCCTTATGTCATTGGCCGCGGCATCCAGGTCCGTGCCCCAGTTGAACTCGACCCTGACCTGGCTTACGCCCTCTGCTGAAACCGAGGAGACCATGTCCACTCCAGGGATTGCGCTCATGGCCTCTTCCACGGGCCGAGTGATAAGCTGCTCGATCTCGTCAGGGCTGGCATTTGAATAATCCGTGATAATGCTAAGGGTGGGGTATGTGATATCCGGCATAAGATCGATGGAAAGGCGGGAAAAGGAGATTCCGCCCAGGATGATCACGATTAGCATTATCATAATCGTGAAGATGGGCCGGCGGACGGCTATACTTGACAGCCTCATGGACGTGCTTCCTGAGTGGGCCTTGCCGGGGCCCCATTTGCCGCTGGCGGGCCTCCCTTGCCGGCGCCGGGCAGTATTACTGGTGAACCATCTCCCAGGAGGTGCTGACCAAGGGTCACGACCATGCCTGAAATTGGGGGATTCACTACCTCCGCGAGCTCATCGTTTACGATTCCCAGGGTCAGGGGAATAAAGCGTGCCTTCCTTTCCCCTGGATCGACCGTGAAAATCCCCTCGATCCCGTTTCTTTTAACCAGGGCGGCAGTTGGGACTACGGTGACGTTCTCATGCCTTGCAAACTCTATCCGGATCCTGGCGAACATGCCGGGCTTGAGGAGATTTTCCTGGTTGGGCACTTCGACCTCAACCCTGGCCTGGCGCGAGTTTTCCTTTAAGAGGGGCGCTATCCGGACTATCCTGCCGATAAAGCTCTTTCCGGGCCAGGCGTCGGTGGACACAACCGCCTCCTGACCCTTTTTCAATTTGGGGTAGTCCCTCTCTATTACATTGATGACTGCCTTTAACACGCTATTGTCAAGGATGGATACGATGGAGGAATTGGGCGCCAGCATGGTCCCCTCATCCACGAACCTCTCGCCCACGACCCGGTATTCATCGCCCTCTTCCCATGAGGCATTGATGCTCGTGTAGGAGAGGCGCACCTGGGCCGCCTTAAGGGCCGCCTCTTTCTGGGCGAACTGTGCCTGAGCGCTCTTGTACATGGCGTTCTGCGCCTTTACCTGTGCCTCGGCGGTATCCAATGAGGACTGGGAAGTGATGTTGCTCCGCCTGAGGGTGCTGAGCCTTTCAAGCTCCCTGTTGGCGATGTCCAGGCTGCTCCTGCTCTCTTCAATTTTTGCCTCAGCGACCTCCAGTTCCGCCTTGGCCTGATCCACCTGCCTCTGATATTCTTCGTCCTCCAGGAGGGCGATGAGCTGGCCCCGCCGGACCCTGTCCCCTATGTTTACAAGCAGCTTCTCAAGCCTTCCCCCTACCTTGGGGGCTACTATGTACTGGGACCTTGGATAGAGCGTGCCTGTGAAAAGACTGATATCCCTGACTGTTGCTTTCCTGACCCGCTTCGCCTCAATAGCGACCGGAGGAGGCCCGGGCATTATGCCTGGGCCTTCCGACGAAGCTGATACCTTCTGATAGACCTTCCAGCCCAGAAGCCCGAAGAGCGCTAAGATTATAATAATAAAGATAAATTTTTTCATATACCGCAAGCCTTCTTATTTTCACTTATTTCAGAATTCAACCATTTCTTAGGGAATACTCTTTTTTGCGCCGACCGAAAGATCGTGGAGGGGAATAAGTATGTCAGCCCGTTCCCTTATCTTCTGGATGCTGTCATAGGCATCCCTGATGTCAATATGGACACCGGGCGGGATTGCCGGGCCTGTTTTGGGAAAATTTCTGTCATTGCAGCAAAAGCCGGTGATAATCGCCTCCCCTTCTCTTGTATTTATCGCCACTGACTGCCCGCCTACCGTGTGGCCCGGGCTGAAAATCACGTCAATGCCCTCCAGTATGTTGGCGTCCCCTTCAATTTCCACGATATCCACGCCCTCAAGCACGTCCGGGTAATATCTGTGGTCAATGGGATGTGGCTCCCTGAAAAAGTCCATTTCCGCCTTCTGGACATATACCCTGGCGTTCGCGCACTTGTAGTCGTTCTCGCAGTGGTCGTTGTGGAGGTGGGTGTGGATGATTATATCAATGTCTTCGGGTTTCAGGTCCACCGAGGCAAGCGCCTCTTCGAATTCCCTTATCTCGAAGCCGTAGGTCTCCCCCAGGTCCTCCGGGACCACAAACTGCTCCAGCCCGGTGTCCACCAGGATGTTCCTATCGCCCCCCTTTATATAAAAAACGTAAATGGGAATCCATATCCGCTTTCCATAATCCCTGAGATATGTCATGACGCCCTGGTCCGTCTCATTCGCTCCCACAACCAGGGGGTGAATCGTATATTCCCGCATCAGAAGAATACCTCCCTTTTCTGAAATTGAGTATATATGTGGCTCCTGAAAGGGGTCAAGGTCTTTTTAATGGGCCTAAGGTATGAATATTTCGCTAATTGAGCATAAAAGTAACAGTATGAAATTTTAAAATCTTTTATAAATATTATATGATTCTCGATGAAAATCATAGGTGAGGCAGTTATCTGGCTATGAAAATATGAATTCGATAATCAAAACTTGTTATATATGTTAGAACGCATTTCAAATGATCGAGTCATTTAGATTAAGGAGACCAAAAATGAATATTCTCAACCCACAGTCTTCACCGGGCGCCAAAGGAGGAGTCTTTACACTGCCCATGGGCATCTGGGCTTTGGGCCTTGTCTCCATGCTCATGGACACATCCTCTGAGCTTATCCACAGCCTGCTGCCGGTTTTCATGGTCACTGCCCTCGGGGCCTCCATCACCACCGTAGGTGTCATAGAGGGGGTCGCTGAAGCCGCTGCAGCGGTCACAAAAGTGTTTTCCGGGACAATCAGTGACTACCTTGGCAAGCGGAAGTTCCTTGCCGTAATAGGATACGGGCTTGCGGCTGTTACTAAGCCCGCCTTTCCACTGGCAAATACCATAGGTCTGGTTTTTGGGGCCCGGTTCGTGGACCGGATCGGCAAGGGCATTCGCGGCGCACCACGGGACGCCCTGGTGGCTGAGATTGCCCCTCGCGAACTGCGCGGGGCCGCTTACGGGCTTCGTCAGGCGCTTGATTCCGTAGGTGCATTTCTTGGTCCGCTTCTCGCGGTGGCCTTCATGGCATGGTTTGCCGATGATATCAGAACGGTCCTGTGGGTTGCTGTGGTCCCCGCATTCATGGCTGTTGGAATGCTTGTTTTAGGGGTTCATGAACCTGAAAGTCAAGAGATCAACTACGGCGAGAGGAGTCTGTTCTCCCTTATTGGAGCCAGGCAACTGCCACTACGTTATTGGCTTATCGTTCTGCTCAGCGCGATATTCACCCTGGCCCGCTTCAGCGAGGCGTTCCTGGTGCTGCGTGCCCAGTCTGTCGGACTATCATTAGGCTATGTGCCGGTTATGATGATCGTCATGAACCTCGTTTATGCGACAACCGCCTTCCCCGCCGGTATAGTCGCCGATCGGATGAGTCCCCGGACCCTGCTTATCCTGGGGCTCGCCGAGCTGGTAATCGCCGATATTGTGCTTGCAGCGGCTTTGTCTCCATTGACTGCGTTCCTGGGCGCGGCGCTCTGGGGGCTGCACATGGGATTTACGCAGGGGCTTTTCGCCAAGCTGGTGGCTGATGCTGCGCCTGCGCCTTTGCGGGGAACCGCCTTCGGCATCTTCAACCTCGTGGGCGGTGGAGCCCTTTTATTGGCAAGCGCAATCGCCGGCGTCCTTTGGAGTGTCTTTGGCGCTTCAGCCGCCTTCCTGGCAGGAGCGGCCTTCGCCACACTCGCCCTGCTCGGATTGATCCTTTATCGACGAAAACCTCAAGACAACTCAGGCCTTTAACAAGGATTATAAAATGTTCTATCAAATGAAAACAAAATATAACATTTAATTAAAATATAAATAAAAAACCTCTGTACATTTATTTTATAATAATATATATATTTTCTCCTTAAAGGGTTTTCTTTTTAATATTTTAAAAGGAGAAATGTTGGTAACCCGACAACCAATAACGATCGCATATTTAGGCTATCAGAGGCGAGAAGACGACAGGCTGGATATCCTCCGGTTTGCCAGAAAGAGGCAATTCGGCCGTGTTATTTTTGTTGAAGAAGATATACATGATAAAAAAAGCTGGCAAGAACGCAGAATTAAGAGCATTATCGGCAAAATGAAGAAGGCTGATCGCATCATTATCCCCGATCTTACCCGCCTTGGACGCTCATCCCTTGAGGTCCTCGAGATATTGAAAGACATAAGAGATAATGAGATCGATTTTTATTCCCTTAAGGAAGGACTTGAAATCGACAGTACTATCCAGCCGGAGATCATTTCAAAAATGCTTGCCCTCTTCTCCGGACTTGAAAGAGATTTCCTGTCCACACGCGTCAAGGAATCCCTTCGTGCGAAAAAAGCAGCTGGCGTCAGACTGGGAAGGCCAAAGGGGCCGGGCAAGTCAAAGCTCGATAAAAACCGTGAGGAGATAATTAACCTGCTTAAAAACGGCTCATCCAAGTCCTTTGTGGCAAAGAGGTATAATACCACCCTTCCCAACCTCTACAACTGGTTGAAGAAGAACCGGATCGATGCTACGCCTATCATAGAGAAAAAGGAGATCGAGTGATCTTGGCTTCTATTCAAGGCCTGGGAAATAAGGAATGATACTCTAATGGAATCCAATGAAACCGGAGCCTACTCCTCCCATGGTCCCGCCTACAAATGGATAGTGTTGGTGACTGTATCAATCGCCAATTTCTCTGCGGCTCTCGATATGAGCATCATCGTGGTTTCCTTCCCCCGCCTTGTGGACGTATTCCATACGGATGCGTCCGTGGTAGTCTGGATTACCATCGCCTTTACCATCGCGGAGTTGGGTCTGCTACTGACCCTGGCAAGGGTGGGTGACACTATAGGCAGGAAAAAGGTCTACCTTATTGGCGTGGCCCTGTATACCCTTGGGCTGATCCTCTGTTCCCTATCCGCAAACATTACATACCTGATAATGTCACGGATCGTTCAGGGTGCCGGCGCCGCCATGACCATGACAATTGGCGGGGCCATCGTGGTTGCCGTCTTTCCCAGGTCCCAGCAGGGCCGTGCCCTTGGCATATTCGGAATGTTGATTTCAGCCGGGTTGATCGCAGGGCCTGCCCTGGGCGGGATTATCCTTGATACCCTGGACTGGCAGGGTATTTTCTACACACGAATTCCCATTGGCCTATTATGTCTATTCCTGGCCCTAATGATCATAGAGGAGCAGAAGGAGAGCGACAGTCCTCTTCAACTGGACATAGGCGGCGCCCTTACCCTGCTGGGCGGCACGGGATGTCTTCTTCTCTATCTCAACCTCGGGAGCCATTGGGGTTACTTATCAGCAAGGAATTCGGCCCTTGGACTTACGGCCATTCTCCTTATCGGCCTCTTTATTTACCTGGAAAAGAGAGTTGCCCAGCCAGTCCTTGACCTCGGCCTGTTCAAAAACCGTGTTTTCAGTATGGCCAACATCACCAATATTATCCAGATGACGGCCGGCGTGTCCGTCCCGACACTGATGCCCTTCTTCCTGATCAGCGGCCTCTTGTTGTCCCCATCCACCGTGGGCATGTTGATGGCGATCATAGCGGTCCCTCCCTTAATCCTCGGCCCTATAAGCGGCTGGATATCCGAAAAGGTCGGCAACCGGATATTGATGATTATCGCGATGAGTCTCATGTCCATATCTCTTTTCATGGCAAGTCGTCTTGACATCGAGTCCTCAGTCCCCGCCATCTCAATGATCATGCTCCTCTTCGGCTGCGGTATGGGCATTTTCATGGCCCCCAACCAGAGCGCCATTGTTGGCGCAGCCCCCCGAAAAAACCTTGCAACAGCCATGGGAGTCGCCAATACCATGCGGCTTTTAGGGGCCGCTATCGGCACGGCAGGCGCCGGTACCCTTTATGCCGCTCAACACCTGACCAACAGGACAATTCTGGCCGAGGGGGGAGTTGATCCGGCCCTTATAGGACGTCTGGCAGTGGTAGAGAGTTTTCAGTTTATACTCATCCTGGCAACGGTTTTGGGCTTCACCTCTATCCTGACATCCATATTCACCGGGGACAGATCATAAAAGAGAGTTTTTATGAAGCCTTTTTATAACGTGCCCATCCGGGAGCAGCCTTGGGCTTCGGTCTTTTGCCGTAAAAGATGTTGTCCATAACTGAAAAGATTCGCCTCGAGAGCTTGTTTCTGGTGATAATGGCGACGATAAGCTTGTGGGGTAAAGTCCTGGCATGGCTCCAGGGGCAGACCCTCATACAGATATCGCAATCCGTACCCACTTTGCCCCAGTAATCAAAACAGGTCTCATCGTTCAGTTTCCATCTAAGTGTCCCGTTGACCTCCTTCTGCTCATCTTCCTTGGGAATCGACTGGGAAGGACAGCAGTTCGCGCATTTCTTGCAGATCCTGCAAAAATCCTCCACTCCAATATCTATGGGTTTATCAGGGATAAGGGGAAGGTCCGTAGTGACGCCGCTTAAACGAACCCTGGGCCCCAGTTCTTTGGTCATAAGGTATCCGAGCCTTCCCACTTCCCCGAGACCGGCATCTACGGCCAGGGGAGGCAGGATTGCCTCATAGTGACGTAGGTGATTGGCGGTCGCGGAATAGCCGAGATTTGCAATGAAGGCGGCCAGTTGGGTTGAAATGTAGGCGCCCTTGCTGTAATTGTGCATACTCTCAATCGTCGTGGGGGTATGGGGTGCAGGGCCTATCATTTCAAAGGACATTTCCTCCGCAAAGATGATCGCATATTTATGGTTCAATTGGATCTCCATGCCCCAGTCCTCCCAGTTATTATGAAAAATCTCACCCCGATGGGAATAGATCCAGTTCGGATTGATTTCCGTGACACCCACAAGAGAGGCCCCGAGGTGCTTTGTGTACCCCTTGACCCTTTCAGTAGCTTCCTCCGGTGTCATTTCAACCCTTCCCTTTGCCCGATGTTCTTTAAGGAAGAAATGGGGTTCCGGTCTGACTATCTCATGGCTTGAGAGATAATGGGGCATGTTGAGCGATGCCAGCGTCATGGCCACATTCGCTTCACCATTGGGGCTGTCAATGATCCCCAAGCGGCCTATGGGGCCTCCCTTTTCCCTTCGCTGCGCGTCAAAAGCCTCTTTTTCCGGGTGTAGTTTATAGTAGACTTCATATTGTTCCGAGCCCGGTCGCAATACCCGATTTCTCGCGAATACCTGGTCTCTTTCATCAAATCTTTTTACATCACCTACAATCAGCCCATTTGATCCTTTAAGGGCCCTCGGATTTTCCCCGGATCTCCGCAACAGGAAATAGGCGGCAAAAAAGAAAATGATATATCCCGCAATGAGGAGGATGATGCCAGGACCGGATTGAAAGAAGCCGATCCATGCGAGATAGAGAAAGAGGATGAGAACCGCCGTCATAACCATAAACTGCAGCACGGCAAAAACCGTGGCCCTTCGTTCCTTTTCCCAGATACAGGAGATGAAAAAATTGAGGCCGATAAAGGCCTGAACAGCAAGTCCGACGGCCCCCAGGAAAACCAAAATATTGATGATGACCATATCTCTATTCTCTCTTGATAAATGAAGCGGAAAATTACTCCGTGACCACATTCTCTATGATATGCCCCATGAATCCGGGAGGGACAAAGGGTTTTTTAACCCAGACATAGAAAAACATCAAGCAAACACTCTATTTACTCTAAGATCCCCCTTTTGACTGTAAAAATGACAGCCTGCATATGGCTCGTATCGTAAGGTATAACAAAGAAATATTTACACATTATTGCGATTGGGCTATTAATTATGCATTAACAAGAATCGGAGAGAAACCGGAGATAACATTTATGAATACTACGAGTGAACAAAAATTCGAGATCATTCAGCACGCCCTAAACCTGGGAATGGAATATGAAAAGGCCATTACAGGCTGTTGTCAATGCACGATCGCGGCCATTCAGGACGCCCTAAAAATAAGAAACGACGCGGTATTCAAGGCGGGAAACGGCCTTACGGCCGGTGGCGGGCTTTCCTGCGAGGGCTCCTGCGGGGGATATACAGGTGGAGTCATGGTCATGAGTTCCATATTCGGCAGGAGACGAGAGAGATGGGACAATGACAAGGAGGAGAAGGACTGCGCCCATAGGATGGCAAGGAGTCTCATGGAAAGATTCAACCTGGAATACGGGAGCAATGTCTGCAAAGATATTCACCAGAGGATCTTCGGCAGGGACTTTGATCTTCTCAATCCCCAGGATAGAGAGGCCTTTGAAAAATTGGGGGCACATATTGACAAATGCACGTCTGTCGTGGGAAGGGCTGCCGCCTGGGCAACCGAACTCATCCTGGAAGAGATCTCAAACCGGGGCATGTCCCTGAATGATTTCCGAAAGGTGTAAATAGGGGGAAATACAGAACTTGGCTCCGCAATTGGCCTTTGGCCCAGAAGGAATAACGGAATTTGATTTCAATGGGTTGTAGATTTTCCGAGACATTAATCACCCGGCTTTTTTAATCTCCTCCCATGCGGCCCTAAGACCCAGAAGGTAGCTGTTCATCCCGAATCCCACTATCTGACCCTTTGCCAGCGGCGTGATCACTGAATATTGCCTGAACTCATCCCTTGCGTTGATATTAGACATGTGGACCTCGATTATTGGGGCCTTAAGAATATCCAGGGCGTCCATGATTGCGTAGCTGTAATGGGTCCATGCGCCTGCGTTGATGATCACCGCATCAACCCTTTCCTCACAGGCCTTGTGGATCTTCTCAACCATTTCTCCTTCGTGGTTAGTCTGATAGCATTCCACGGCCAGGCCCAGTTCGGAAGCCAGTTTCCCGATCTGTTCGTCTATTTCCCCTAAGGTAACCGTGCCATATTGTGCAGGGTCCCGTTTGCCCAGCATATCAAGGTTGACACCGTGAAGAACCAGAACCTTTTTCATCTTTTCCCCCATGTCAATGCCTCTTAGAAAAAAGGCTTGCCCTTGGAAAGTGAATTATCCTATTCTATCCAATGCTAATTTAAAATTGGCTGTTATTAAAGGAGGATATCTCCAGGATGGTTAATTGTCAACAATTCCGGGACGACCTTCCAAAAAGACTGGAATTCTTCCTGATGAAATTGAGCTTGGATATCAAGGAGATCTGAATATGAAATGCGCTGTCCTGTTAAAGCCCGGACATATGGAGATCCGGGATCTTGAGCGGCCGGAAACAGGCCCCGGTGAAATCCTCATTGAAGTGGAGCTGGCAGGGATATGCGGATCCGACGATTCAATTTATCATGGTAAATCCACCGTTCCCCTGCCCATCGTGCCCGGACATGAAGCGGTCGGTCGCGTGGTATCCATGGGAGAAGGGGTAAAAGGATTCAAGGCGGGCCAGCGTGTGACAATTCAGCCCAATTTTTCCTGCGGCAGGTGTGAACTGTGCCTTTCGGGGCTGGCCAATGTGTGCAGGAAAAAGATAAGACTGGGGCTGGACATCGACGGCGTGTTCGGGCAGTACGTGAAGGTGCCCTTTGGCTATGCATGGCCCCTACCGGATTCCATGGAAAATGAGACCGCTGTCTTCGCCGAGCCGCTGGCAGTCGCCCTCCATGCCCTGCGTAAGGCCAGGCCAAAAAAGGGGCAGCGGGTCCTTGTTTTGGGGGCCGGGGTCATCGGCCTGCTCCTGGTTCAACTCCTCATTCTTGAAAACGAGAGCGATGTCCTGACATTCGATCTGGTGAGGGAGCGGTTGTCCCTCTCAGAAGAAATGGGCGCTTCAGCGGGAATTGATTCCATGGATCGTATTTCCGATGAGGGACCCTTTGGGATTATCTTCGAGACCAGCGGTGCCCCGGGGGCCCTTGCCCATGCCGTTGATCTGGCGTCACCGGGGGGAAGGATCATAGCCCTTGGATTGCCCGGATCAGGGTATCCCCTTTTTACAACTACCATTGTGCGTAAGGAGTTAAGCGTCTTCGGCTCAATGATTTATACGGGCGAATTTCCAGCCGTACTCGATATCCTGGAAAAAGGTGAGATCATGACAAAGCCCCTAATAAGCGGGATTGTCGGCCTTGAGGAACTGCCTGCCGCATTGGAGAGATTTTCAAGCCCCACGAGGGTAAAGACCCTTGTCCGGATAGGCTAAAAACCGGATGCTCCTGATAGAAAGTCAGGTCAATAGCTTCTTTCGGATACAATCTTCCAGTCCTCTCCCTCTTTTCTCAATAAAAGCAGTTTTTCTGATTTGACTGAAAAATTTGATGACCTGTAGTCCTGGCTGAACCGGACCTCTATCTGATTATCATCCGTCGGCCCGGTGATTTTGATGTCGGATATATCAATGCGTATCCAGTCCTTTCTCCCCCCCTTTCTTGCCTTGTCAAGCTTCCATCCTTCCCTGTCAAGCCTGTTTTCGTGAAAATCCCTGGAATAGAACGAGATGTAACTTTCCAGGTCTCCATTTTTTCCTGCTGTTTTCTCCCAGGCCGACTTCCAATCGCCGATCAGGGCGTATATTTTATCAAATAGCTTGGGACCGGGCTCCTCGGTGATCTTTTTTATCCCGGATCGATCCATGGTTTCCTCTTTTATGGGGGAGGTTGCCTGTTTCTTGTCCCTCTTTTTTACGGGTTGGGGGACTTCCGCCCTTTTAACAACCTTTTTTTCTTCCACAGGAGGAGTATTCTCCTGAGCGGTCTTTAGGGTTTCTCTCTTTTCCCCGTCAGATCCCCTCCTGCCATACTCCAGTATATAACCCCCTATGATCGCGATAATAAGGAAAAAGGCCGAATATGTCAGGATGACATTTCTTAGCCCCCTTGAGAGGCCCCCGAATTTGACAATGGCGATGGTAATGTTGCCGTTGCCCCCTTTTCTCCTGGAGAGATCTATAAAGGAGTTTGCTAATTTTCCGGGATTCTTTATCTTCCTCGAAAGTCTGTATATCTCTCTGTTTGAAATCTTTACGGTCAGGCCTTCGGTAGTCATCAAAATGAGGCCTTTTTCGTGAAGGGGATACTTTTTAACACTGATAGAAGGTTTTTCATGTATTCCAAGGCCCTGGGTAAGTGCTCGCAGGGCGCGAGGATCATCAAATTTCTTTTCGGCAAAGGGGTCCTCTTCCTTCAGAGTGTGGTCCCTTGTCAGTTGATTTAATTCTCCCCCCTGGAAAGAGTATATGCGCGAATCTCCCAGGTGGGAAAAGTACATGATCCTGTCCTGGATGAAGACGACACTTACGGAGGCGGCCATTTTCTCGCCAAGCCTTACGCTCTCTTCCACAATATCCCTATTGGCCTCCTCCAGGGCAAATATAATCGCATCTGCCGGGGACCTGTTTTCGGAAAGGTGCCTGAAGAATGCCTCAGGGATAATCCTGAAGGCGTGTTCACGGGCCGTTTCACCACGATAATCGCCCCCAAGACCCTCTACAACAATAAACAGGTTATCCTTGTGGAAAAATGAATCCCCTTTTTCCCGGTCATGGCTGTTGATATTGGTCTTGAAGGTATAATCGAGATTTCGCATTACTTATTAACTCTTATTATCCCGCGAACCGGTGGCGGCCTGTGTATCAAAACCTCTCTATCGACCAGAAGGACGGCATTTTGAGACAGGTCGATTTTGCATGGTTCATCTTGAGGATCATACCATCTATCTTGGCGGTCTGTTTATTCGCCTTCGCCAGAATACCTTGCGGCTTGCCGCAGGGATGATCAGTCTTCGCCAAAGGCTTCGACCCGACATGATGGCGAGGTGAACCGCGGCGAAGCTCGTTAGAGCGAAGCCGGATTGGCTATGGCGCAATTCCGCTCGATACCACACCGCTTGCGTTGAGAAGCTTCATTATAGGATAAGGGGTTATGAAGTCAAGGGATATGAGGATGTATCCTGACATCGGGCCATGGATGGCTTGATTGGCCTTTCATTTCATTGTAGGAAACCCCCGTTATGCGGGAGTAAGGAAAAGAGGCTATCCCATAGCAGTTCATTGCACCGGTCGGGTTCTTTTTTTCAAGCCCTATCTATAGGCCAAGGTGGCGGTTCCCGCATAAATCCGCCCCAGCCGTAATCTCACATTCTGCAAACGGCCGGGGCGGATCAAGGAGGGCGCTACTTTTTCGACGTTTCGGCGGTGATAAGATCCTTGATTGATTCAAAGGTCTTGGCCCCTATGCCCTTGACCATCATGATATCCTCCACCTTATTGAAGGGGCCGTTCTTCTCCCTGTACTCCACAATCCTTTCCGCGTACTTGGGCCCGATCCCCTTGACCCCAACCAGTTCTTCAACGGACGCCGTGTTGATGTTTATCTTCGCCTGCTCTTCTGCCGGAACCAGAGGCACAAATGCAACCACCAAAGAGATCATGAGGATTAAAGTCAAGAATCGTTTAATTTTCACCATTTTTTCCCCCTTTCCTTTGAAGGTTAATAGTAACAATGCCCACCACATTGACCTCTTTTTGAAAAAGGATCACTATGGTGGAACTCTCCACGTCCCTCAGTCTCAAACAAAACATTACAATATCAATGCCACATCCATTTTTATGGCAATTTTTAAAGGGGCGCGTGTCACTCATTTTCCCTAAAGGAACTGGAAAGGCTTATTTAACGCCTGTCTCTGTTTCAAAGGGAAAACCAATTAGGGCCGATTTTTTTTATTTAATGAATGAACGGATGAATTTTGGTTTCAATGAATCATCCGCCCGATGCACAACTTGATGTTCCCTTATGCACAGGGAAAGTTGCAATGAGGTGATGAAGAATCATTTGATATCTTGATATGTGGATTTTTATTTAATAATATCTACTGGCTCTTTTCAGACAGGGATGGCGGAAAAACCTGATGTGGACAGGAGGAATGAGGGCCTTGAAGAGGGCGGGAAATTCCGCCGGAATCCCGGCGGAATGAATCAAAAGAACGGGTGAGAAAGCGGATACCCCTCATGATAAACTGTAACAGTTGCAGGCATTATTACATTACATGGGACAGGAATTTCCCCTATGGATGCCGGGCAATGGGATTCAAATGCCGTGAATCCCCCTCCGAAGCGGTCTATAAGAGCTCCGGAATCGGGTGCCTCCTGTTCGAACCAAAGGAAGGGAAAAAGCCGAAGCAGGACAGGAAGCAGAAAAAAGAATCATGACTGTGACCCCTCCTTCTCCTTGATCAGGACCCTTATCTCGCTTATCATGGTGCCAGGGTATTGACCCCTTTCATCCTTTTCAAGATATTTTACCATGTCCCATAGGGTATTCAGGGCCGCGGTCACCCCCACGATGGCCTCCATCTCCACGCCTGTCCTTGCCTGTGCCCTCACCGTGCACCTGGCCTCCACCGAGGTATCAGATACCTGGAAATCTACCCCCACCATGTCCAGCGGGATCTGGTGGCAGTGGGGGATAAGGAGATGGGTCTGTTTTGCCGCGTTCATGCCGGCTACCTCCGCGACCGGCAAGGGATCACCCTTTTTGATTCTGCCTCCCCTTATTTCATTTATTGTCTTTTCGGACAGGAGGATTTTTCCAGAGGCCACTGCCATACGGCGTAACACCGGTTTTTCCGTTACATCTATCATTCCCATGTCGTTTCCCCTAAGTGAAGATCCTGGCCCATAGGACCAGGCCTTGAATCAGCGCCCCATAGGGCGCCTGTATCAAGAACAATCCTGAGCCAAAGCGGAGGTCGGGTTCTTTTTTTCAAGCCCTATCTTAAAAAGAGTTCCACCAGACTCTGCCGTTCCCGCAGATGGGAGGGTTCACGCCACA
>CAZGIZ010000026.1:0-38074 GCA_964526655.1 uncultured Desulfobacteraceae bacterium
ACACTCCTATCATGTAGCCCCGGACCTCAATACAAAATGACAATTATGATCTATTTCAGCTTCCTATTTATCCTAGGCTATATCCTGAGAAGGGTATATTTAGCCCAGCCACCTCTCGGAGATGATGGTGCATTTCTGTATTACAGCTACTTCAGGCACCGTGAACCAAAGGAGGACCTTGCAGGACATATCTCGATGCTCAAACCCGGCATGTACTTTCTTTATGACCTGATCTTCACCCTCTCAGGGAGGCGTTTCAAGGCCATAAGGGTCTTTTCTCTGATATGCAACCTCATGACGTCCATTGTCCTCTATTCCCTTATTGTGTCCTTTACCGGCGATAAGCCGGCAGGTATCTTGGCCTCCATATTCTATATCCTCTACCTATCCCACCCGAACCTTGAGCCATGGGGGGAGACCTCTGAACGTTACCAGGACCTTTTTATAGCCTTGAGCTATCTCTTGGTATTGCTTAATACAAACGGAAATTCTGTTTATATATCCTTTATGGCCGGTCTGTCTCTCGGCGTCTCATCCACATTAAAAGTAACATCCATTCTGAACCTTCCTGTTTTGGCGTTTCCATATATATTCAGCAATCCGGGCATAACCGGGCCCGTTTTTATCCTTTCCGGTTTCATAATCCCCTGGGTATTCATTCGACTCATCGCGCCGGCAGGATCAAATATTAATTTCATGATCTTCTGGAATCTTTTTGTATCGGTACTTAAACACAATTTCGGAAAGAAGAATCAGTTCCGAGCCCCCTCATCGGAGTCGAAAACCGTCTCATGGCTCAGAACCAGGTCTGAGGAGCTTTTAGGGGCAGGGGCTATTCTCTGGATCTTTTTATCGGTGTACATTTTGACCAATATCCATGGACCCTCGATTTTTAACGTCACGATAATACTTTGGTTTATGATCAGTCTGATAACGATCTTTCTTCAAAAAGGCAGGTACCCCCAGTATTTCTATCACTCAATTGCACCGGCCTGTATCATGTCCGGGATCGCTCTGTCCGGAATATGGCATCATTTAGCTACCGGAAATTCCTTTATTAAACTGAGCGGTGATCCACTCTTCCTTTCTCTTGTATTTCTGATCCTATTCTCTCTCTATATCGCGTTAAAATCCGCCTTTAGTAACCCTTTCAGACCAAGCAGTTTTAATTCCGTTCAAAGGATCGTCTTCTATAATCGACTGGTCTCCTATATCAGAAAAAATACCAGTGAACAGGATTATATCTTTCAATGGGGAAGAGAGGCCCACCTTCACGTAAGGTGCGGCAGGCCCGCCATATCAATTACTGCCCTATACTCGGAAAACTATCCCCTGGATGGAAAGACCTGGTTAAAGGATCTACTTAGATCATTTATCATCAAACAACCCAGCCTTATCCTTATTCTCAGCGAGAGCAAGCAGGAATTTCCCATAAGGATTATTCAGAGGTTTTCGGGGCTCAAATATCAGCCTCGTGTCCTGGAACTGGGTGAATTCAAGGTACTCACCTACAGGCTGACCGATATCAGCCCTGTCAATAAAACCATCATCGGCCTGGGGGACGATCCGGTGGATAATTCCATTGCGATACTCATCCGAGCCATTAGAGATGAAAAGGCCCCAACTGATCAGATCAAGGAAATACTGGCAGATATCGAAATGGTCGATCCTTCATATGAAGAAATTGAGGAACTGGTTGAATCCATGAGCGAGGCCAGAAAAAGAATTGAAGAGGGAGAGGCCCTTTTTAATGAAGGTAATATCCAGGGGGCAGAAGATTGCTTTCTCGAAATCCTCAAACAGGACCCTGTGAACGAAAATGCCTATAACAGCATGGGTGTTATTGCCTTTCAAAAGGGAGACATTGAAGATTCTATCGAATATTTTACCAAGGCGTTGGATATAGATCCATGGCACAAAGAGACGATACTAAATGTCTCCACCCTGTTCAAGACCATGAATCGATTTTCAGATGCAATATCAATCTTGGAAAGGGGAATTGAAAAATTCCCCGAGGACAGGGAGATGAACCTGCTCCTGAGTGAAATCCGCCTGACAGGGACACCGGCGCCGAAGATAGCCTTCTTAAGCATGGCTGGCTTTCAGTCCTTTTTGGGTGATATAGTGAACTTTGCAAATACGAAATATCATGTCATCTCCTCTTACAACGACAATAAGCCCGATATAGAATCAGCGATTAAATGGGCGGATGTCGTATGGCTGGAGTTCGCTAATGAGCTAACCATAGAACTTACCAAACATCCCTCTCTCTTGAATGGTAAGCACGTTATATGCCGCCTACACAGCTATGAGGCCCTGGAAGGCCACGCCGAACTGGTAAACTGGAAAAAGGTCAATGACCTGATCTTTGTGGCGGAGCACATAAAAAATATCACTCTCGGGCGGGTCCCAGGTATTCAGGATCAGGTCGAGCGTATACATATTGTCCCGAACGGTGTTGACCCGGACAAGTATAAATTTAAAAAAAGGGGAAAAGGTAGAAACTTGGCGTTTCTGGGCCGCGTCAACCACAAAAAAGGTCCAATGCTCCTCCTGCACGCGATGAGGGAGCTAGTTCAATCAGACAGGAGCTACAGGCTGTTTATCGGTGGAAAATTTGAGGATGACAGATACAGACTCTACTTTGAACAGATGATACAAGAGATGGATATTGAAGAGAATATAATCATTTCGGGTTGGCTTGACGATATACCGGGTTGGCTTGACGATAAAAACTATATCGTCTGTACCAGCGTATTGGAAGGTCATCCTATCGGATTAATGGAAGCCATGGCATCTGGTATAAAGCCCCTTATCCACAATTATGTGGGCGCACGGGATTATTATCCAGACCAATATCTCTGGAATTCCATTCCTGATTTTGTTCGTATGGTTAGGGAAGGTGAATATGATTCAGAGGATTACCGAGGATTTATTGTGGACAGGTTTCCGCTAAAAAGGCAGTTGGACAGTATCGAGGAGATCTTAGGTCACGTTGGGAAGAAATAAAGATTTTCTAAGGCCCCTATAGATTCAGATGCTCAACTTTAATTATTCACAGATAAAGCAGCAAAAAAGGAGACTGAAAAAGAACCCCCATTCAAGAGAGGTCCACCTGAATCTTGGCATACTCTATTTTAAAAACAAGAAATACAATAAGGCGCTTGAACATCTTTCAGAGGCCGACGCCTATTCCGAAAATAACCCCGCTGTAAAGAAAATGCTGGCGATTGTCAATTACTGTACAGATAATCCTGAAAAGGCGAGAGAGATATTCCTGGACATCATAAGGGAAGATCCAAACGATTCAGAGGCGTACCAGTATCTCTCTAAGATATACGCGGTGGAAAACGATTTTGATAAAGGCATCGAATTCCTGAAAAGGGCATCAGAGATCGATCATCTAAATCCTGAGATGTGGAACGACCTGGGGGCGCTCCATTACAGCCTCTATAGGCTGGAAGAGGCTGAGAAATATTTTATAAAAGCGATAGAAACCGATGCGAATTATTCCCTTGCCTATATAAACCTTATGGACATCTACCTTCAGCAAAAGAGGCTCAAAGATGCCGAAGAACTCTCAGTAAGATATCTGGAAATCTTTCCTGAGGATCAGACAGGGCTAAAATATCACGGTATGGTATGCAGGTTGAGGGGCGATTTCCATGAAGCCATCCAATATCTGTCAAAGGCAAGAGACAAAGACGAAGGTGATACAGAGATAACATATAACCTTGGGCTTTGCTTCATGTCAAATGGTGACTTTGAAAACGCCATTGACTATTTCAAAAAATGTGTCGAGATCAACCCCGACTTAACAAAGGCCAAGGAAAAACTGATCGCCTGTTACTGCGAGCTGGAAGGGGCAAATAATGCCTTAAGGGTCTTGAAGGACCATATCTCCGACATAAATTGGAAAACCATAAGGAAGGAAGTTAGGAAGAAAAGGGGAAAGAGGCAAAAACTCTCTATCCTGGTCCCAGCTTTTAATGAGGCGAACAGTATCCTTTCCAATACGAAAGAGATCAAGAAGACCATTTCGGGCCTCGGATTCGACATCGAGATCCTGGTGGTGGATGACGGGAGTGAGGACGACACTTACGATATCCTTGAGCTCCTTTCCAGATCAATCAAGGAAATAAGGCCTTACAAGTCCAGGACCAACAAGGGCAAAGGAACGGCCCTGCGAGATGCCTCTCTGAAGGCTGAAGGAGATCTCATAGTCTTTCTTGACGCCGACCTGGAGCTCCACCCCAAATTGATTCCCGATCTTATAAGGAGGATGGATGAGGCCGGAGCGGACGTTGTCTTAGGCTCCAAGCGTCATCCCGATTCGAATCTTGACTATCCATGGCATAGAAAAGTCATCAGTAACATATACTATCTTGTTAATCGGCTCCTCTTCGGCCTTCCGGTTAAAGACACCCAGACGGGCATAAAAATATTCAAAAAAGAAGTTTTAGACAAGATTATCCCCAGGTTGATCGAAAAGAGATACGCCTTTGACCTGGAACTAATCGTGAATGTCCATGCGATGGGATTCAAAATAATTGAAGCCCCTATCACACTGAACTTCTCCCGGAAATTCGGCCGTATCGGTTCCAGGGCCATACTTAGGACCGCCATTGACACATTGGCCGTGTTCTACAGGCTCAAGATGCTCAGGTATTACGAAAGAAGGCAGCTCCCCCTTGAGGATTATAAGCGTGTATCGATAATCGTCCCCTTCAAGAAATTCAATCAAAATGTTCAACAGTGCATGGATCATTGTCTGGGCCTGGACTATCCTGACTTTGAACTTATTCTCTTGCCTGATCATCCCCTGGAGATAACAGCCTATCCTTTTACCAGGGTAATTCCGACAGGTGAAAAACCGCCCTCTGAGAAGAGAGATATTGGTGTAAGGGAGTCCACCGGCGAGATCATTGCCTTTCTCGATGATGATGCCTATCCGGCGCCTGACTGGCTTAATAAGGTGGTAAGGAATTTTTCTGATATGAACGTCTCGGCAGTCGGTGGTCCTGGCGTCACGCCCCCCGATGATAATTTATTTCAACAACTGAGCGGAGCCATTTTTGCATCCGTTCTCGTGAGCGGCAATTACTCATACAGATATATGCCCAAGACTTTTCAGGAGATTGATGATTTTCCCACTTGTAACCTGTCAGTCAGAAAAAAGGATTTTCTGGGGGCAGGGGGCTTTAATACCCAATACTGGCCTGGTGAAGACACCATTCTTTGTCTTAGAATAGTAAAGGATTTAGGGAAAAAGATTGTCTATGATCCTGATGCGGTCGTGTATCACCACCGGCGTGAGCTTTTTTTATCTCACCTTAAGCAGATAAAAAACTACGCCTTGCATAGGGGATTTTTTGTCAAGAAATTTCCAGAGAACTCACGCAAGCTTGCCTATTTTATCCCCTCAATTTTTACAGCGGGTTTAATTTGGGGACCCATCTTGGGTATCTTTTTCCCTCCCCTGCTGACTTTATATGCCCTTCTTATGGCCACCTATTTTACGATGACAGTATCTACACAATTATTATCCTTTAATCCCAAAAGGATATTACTCTATACCATGGGTGTCTTTTTTACCCATATCACATATGGGATTTATTTTGTTAAAGGACTCCTCTCTTCAGGATTGACGAGATGAAAGTGATGATATCATACCCTCCCCTCCAGAGTGACAGGGGAGTTCCCCTCCTCTCCCAGAACAGGCAATTCCAGTGGTTTAAGAATCCCACTTATATATATCCCATGGTCCCTGCCTATGCCGCCACCATGCTGAAGGAGAACGGTTTTGACGTGATTTGGGATGACGGCATAGCCGAAGGACTTACATACGATGAGTGGCTTATTAGGTCCAAGAGTCGAGTCCCTGACATGATTGTCATTGAATCCAAGACACCTGTCATCAAACGTCATTGGAATATTATATCTAATTTAAAAGCTGAAATTCCCGATGTCCTGATTGTCCTGGTAGGCGATCATGTGACGGCCCTGCCCCGTGAGTCCATGGAGAACAGCCCTGTTGATTATATCCTTACAGGAGGGGATTATGATTTCCTTCTCTTAAACCTATGCAGAGTATTGTCCGATGCCGGAAATGGTCTTGAACTCGATTCGAGTAAGTTAAAGGACATGGAGCCGGGCATCTGGTATAGAGGAAATAGACATATCAAAAGCACGGGGATTTTTGCATTGAAACATGATCTGAATGAACTACCCTTCATTGATCGAGACCTTACCGGATGGAAGCTTTACGCCTATGAAAACGGTAATTTCAAATACAAGCCAGGGACCTATATCATGGCTGGAAGGGACTGCTGGTGGGGAAGATGCACCTTCTGTTCCTGGACGACTCTTTATCCAGGAAAGAGCTATAGGGTTATTCCGGTTGAAAGGCACCTGGATGAAATCGGTCAGCTCATAGAAGATTACAACTTCAAAGAGATCTTCGATGACAGCGGGTCCTTTCCAAAAGGCCGATGGTTGGAGGATTTCTGTGAAGGCATGATCGACCGCGGCTATCACAAAAAAGTTACAATGGGTTGTAATCTCAGGGTCAACAGCGTCACGGAACAGCAGTTCAGACTCATGAAAAAGGCCAATTTTCGTTTCGTTCTTATCGGCCTCGAATCCATGAACCAGGCAACACTCAATAGGCTTAGAAAAGGGATAAAAAAAGAAGACATCGAAAAAACCTGCAAAAGGGCCAAGAAGGCGGATCTCGAACCCCATTTGACCACAATGGTCGGATACCCTTGGGAGAAGAAGAGGGATGCGGAGGAGACCATAAGCTTTGCTAAGAAGATGTTCAAAAAGGGAATCATTGACAGTCTTCAGGCAACTATCGTAACCCCCTATCCCGGCACCCCCCTCTTTGAGGAGGCCAAAAAGGAGGGATGGCTGACTACTGAAGACTGGGACAGGTATGACATGAAGGAATATGTCTGGAAATCCCCACTGTCCAGTCTTGAGGTAAGAGCCATGACGAGAAAACTTTACTGGAGCGCTCTCACGCCTAGTTTTTTGATGCGCAAACTTATTAATATCAGATCACTCGATGATCTTGAATTCTACTGGATGGCGGGACGGAAGCTGTTCTCCCACCTCGCTGACTTTAGGAGAGCCCCTCATACTTCAAGAAATGTCTGATTTGAGTCAACAGCCCTCCATTTCTATAATAATCCCTACGCTTAATTCGGAAAGGGTCCTGAATGATTGCCTTGAATCAGTCTTTTCTCAGGACTATCCTCATGAATTGCTGGAAATACTGATAATAGATGCAGGATCGGATGATGACACACTCAGTATCGTAACGGCTTTTTCACAGAGAAAGGGACCGGGAATTAAGAAAGTGTCAAATCCTTTAAAAACAGGCGAAGCCGGCAAAGCAGTGGGGGTAAGGACCGCTGAAAACGATCTCATAGCCTTTATCGATTCAGATAATATTCTTCCGGAGTCGGTGTGGCTCCGCAAGATGATCGAACCGTTCGAGGACAGAAACATCATTGCCACCGAACCTCTGGAATATACCTACCGTGCTGCGGACGGTTATATCAACAGGTATTGTGCGATGTTGGGGATGAACGACCCCCTATGCCTTTTTATGGGGAACTATGACCGGCATTGTACACTGACAAACAAATGGACGGATATGCATGTCCAGGAGAAGGATCGGGGTGAATATCTTGAAGTGCGGTTGACTGAAAAGTCGATCCCCACGATCGGAGCGAACGGTTTCCTTATCAGGAGTGAAGTATTATCCTCTCTGGATATCGGGGATTACCTTTTTGATGTGGATGTCCTTGCCATGCTCCTCGATCAAAGAGGTAGTGTCACTATAGGCAAGGTCAAAACAGGAATCATACATCTTTATTGCTCCGACCTGAAGACCTTCTTCCGCAAACAGAAGCGGCGTATTGTCGATTATTACAGTCATAAAACGAATGATCGCCAACCATACGTATGGGATTATAGAAAAAAAAATGGTCTCATGGTCTTTATTTTCAGTTGCCTCACACTTCTACCTCTGTTCCTGCAGTCTTTCACGGGAATCAGCAGAAAAGCCGACTTGAGCTGGTTTTTCCACCCAATCGCCTGTTTTCTCACTTTTTATATATATGGTCTTGTTTCCTTTTCACGGCTGCTTGGAATCGACAATGAACAGTCACGCCTTAACTGGTCACAGTAGTTACCTATTATTTTAAAATGAAATCCGCTAACAAGTTCCATAAGGCAATCATATTTAACCGCCGCCTAAAAAGACTTGCATTGATGATCCTGGCAAACCCCATCATTACAGGTAATCTGATTTACAGGTGGGTTTACGAGAACAGAATTAATTCTGCCATAAAGAAATCAAAACAGCCAAAGATTGTGAGAATCGAAAATACGTCTTTCTGCAATTCATCATGTTCATTCTGCCCCCATTCTCAAATGCAAAGAAAACAGGGGATTATGCCCATGGAATTGTATGAAGCCCTTATCTCTCAGATACGGATGTCCGGTGTCAAACATCTTATAATGCATGGATTCGGCGAACCTCTCATAGACAAACAATTTGAAAAAAGAGTCATATATGCAAAAAGCTACGGTATCGAAAAGGTAACAACAAATTCAAATGGTTCTCTGTTAACCGAAAATAGAGCAGAGTCAATCATAGACTCCGGATTGGATGAAATATATATAAGCTTTGACGCGGCGTCTGAAAGTGTATTCAAAAAAATAAGACCGGGTATAGATTTCACAATAATAGAAGACAATATCAGATCATTCCAGCGTCTTAAAAAGAAACTGGGTTCGCGCTTCCCTCTTCTCTATCTCAGTTTCGTCAAATGCCCTGACAATACCTATGAGATTGATTTGTATATTGATAAATGGAATTCCATAGTGGATGGGATATCAATTTCTGAAATACATAACTGGGGTGATGGTTTTGATTCTTCGGGTGAGAGAAAAATCCTCAGAGATCCTTGCAGATTGCTCTGGAGCGAACTTAATATTGAGTGGAACGGCAGGGTTTCCCTGTGTTGCAACGATTATGACGGCAAACTAATAATCGGCGATTTACGCAAAGAATCCATAATGGACATATGGAACGGAGAAAGGCTTGGCCATCTTCGAGAACTCCACAAGGTACGTAATTTCTCTTCCATAGGCATATGCTCCGCCTGTACTTACAACACGCATATTAAATCGCCATGGTGGTTCTGAAGGACATTTTTAAATCAATCGGACTGTTCCCCGGAATCGTGGATAGGAATTTTATCTATATCGTCTCCGGATTACCACGTTCCGGGACATCAATGATGATGCAGATGTTGGAAGCCGGCGGGGTCCCGGTTGTTACCGACAATATCAGAAAACCGGACAAGGATAATCCAAAAGGATATTATGAATTGGAAAAAGTGAAAAAGATAAAAGAGGATTCAAACTGGCTAAAAGACTGCCGTGGCAAGGTATTCAAAATGGTTTCCCTGCTTCTATATGATCTACCCAACGACAGGGCGTATAAGATTATCTTCATGAGAAGAAAAATGGAAGAGGTGCTTGCCTCTCAAAAAGCCATGTTATCAAGAATGGGAAAAAGGGCCGATGATATTAGTGACAGCAAAATGGCCAAAAATTTTACAAAACATATTTCATCAATCGAAAGCTGGCTTGAAAGTCAGGATAAAATGGATGTCAGATATATTGATTACAGTGATGTTATCGCCTATCCCGCGGAAAGTGCAAAAACAATCAACCGGTTTATGGGTGGCGGATTAAAAGAAGATAATATGGTTTCTGCGGTTGATCATTCACTTTACAGGCAGAAGCAGGCGGCCTTCAAGGATGACGGATTGAAATAGAATGTGCGGTTTTACATGCATAATCTCCAGAAATGTCCAAAGACTCAGGTATGACGCAATTTCCAGAATGACCGATGCCCTGATACACAGAGGTCCGGATGACAGCGGTCTGTGGTCAAATCCTGAAATGGGCGTCTATCTGGGACACAGGCGTCTTACGATACGGGATCTATCAAGAGCAGGACGACAACCCATGACCAATGAGGATGGGAGCGTTATTATTTCTTATAACGGAGAAATATACAACAGTGATGACATAAAACAGGATCTTATGAGACGAGGGCATATTTTCAAGTCCACTACGGATACCGAAGTCGTTATTCACTCTTATGAAGAGTACGGGATGAAGGCGACTCTGGACAGAGTAAATGGCATGTTTGCTTTCACATTGATAGACATGGATAAATTAAAGCTATATCTTGCCAGAGATCCGCTCGGTATTAAACCATGCTTTTATTGGCTTGATAAAAATATTTTTATGGCGGCTTCTGAGGCAAAGGCATTTTATGCTGCTGGGAAGGATTCATGGAATCCCGTCCTCTCCATGGAACATCTCTCCACACTTATTGCCTTTCAATACTTTCATGATAACACCAGGACCGTATTCAACAATCTCAATCGTCTGGCTCCCGGCGAATTGCTAGAATTTGACATAAAATCATGGAAAGAACTTAAAAAAAGATTCTGGCGCTTCCCGGCGAATCCCCTGCAGGATAACCACTTCGATCCGGTGGATAGATGCTCTGAACTCCTCGAAGATTCAGTGAGATACAGATTAATCTCCGACGTCGAGATTGGGGTACTCCTTTCAGGGGGGATCGACTCTTCTATAATTGCTGCTATGGCCACTAAGGTAAAAAAGGGTCCTGTAAAGACATTTACCGCCGGATTTGATCACAAACTTGACGAACGATATTTCGCTGAAATTGTAGCAAAACATATCGGATCTGACCATAACACAGTCTTTATCAATCCTCTCGAAATAAATACGCGCATAGAAGAGATAATTCCATTTTTTGATGATCTCTCATCTTTAGACGGTGGCATATTCACATTTTACCTGATCGCGGAAAAAATCCGCAAGGAGTTCGGAATAAAGGTCCTTCTCGTCGGTGAGGGTGCGGATGAGCTGTTCGGAGGGTATTCATGGTTTGGTCTTTCCCAGATGCCATGGAAGACTTTTCCGAGACCATTCAGATCCTACATGCATCATTATGCAGTGAGCCGGATGTTTTCCGGATTTCGAACATTCAGGGATTTTTTGCATATGGATGGTTTCATAGCGAAACATGGTGAAAAGGATATCTTCAGGCAGGTATCTTTCTGGGAATTGACACGTCAACTTCCGAATAATTTCTTGATGAAGGTAGACCATGGCACAATGGCCCAATCCATAGAGGCAAGGGTTCCATTTCTCGATAAAAACCTTGTAAGGTTTGTATATTCCCAAGAACGATCTACTAAACAGGATGGAAGCTTATGGAGTTTTTATAAACCCAAAGAGAAAAAGCTTTTAAGAAAATCGGCAACATCTCTTCTGCCTTCCGAAATTGTACACAGGAAGAAGCTCGGATTTTCAATACCTATGGTTGAGGTTATTAACAGCAACAAATCAAAAGTAAGAGATCATTTACTTAACCATGATTCGGTCGCACGTCATTTTTTTAAAACCCGAACTCTTGAAAACTTAATTTGTTTTAAAAACAGGATGTACTCACCTATTGAAAAGGAAAAGGAATTCCTTGTTTGGAAATTGTTTCTGATAGAAGCATGGAGGCGTCATTTCGGGTTTAAGATGACATCTTGAAAATAACAGATATCAAAGGAGAAACTATTTCATGGATGTATTTGAAAATGAATATGCCGATAAAATGACAAAACAACCGGTAGCGATTAATGGATCAAAATGTTGGTATAATAAAGTAGCAAGTAAGTACAAAGGTCCTGAAGGCAGCTTCAACAATGAATATTATGAACACTTCTACCTTAAACCGTTCCGGGAATGGATCGATTTAAAAGACAAGGTTATCCTGGATGTAGGATGTGGGACCGGAAAAATATCCAGATACCTAAATCCCTGGTCTGACAAAATAATTGGGATAGATTACTCTTTCGAAATGTTATCCAATACTCATGGAGTTGATAAAGGCAAGTTCTTCAATATGGATATGAATGATATCGGTTTTAAAGATTCATCATTCGATGCAGCAACGGCCATGGGATCTCTGGAATTTCTCGATAATATTTCATCAGTATTTAAGGAAATCAACCGAGTTTTAAAACCAGGAGGACTATTTATTTTTACCATAAGAAACAAACTCTTATACGCCAAATTGTATATCAGCTTAAGAAACAAATTCAGCAATTCTGATCTCAAAAAAGAAGATTTTTTTATTACAAAATCCTACACGCTTGATGATGTGAAGTATAATCTTGAACAATCCGGACTGTATCTTTCCAACTGGTATTCGACATACTATCTTCCTATCGAAATTATGCAAAAAATTCCCTTGTTTCATAAAGCGACGATCAACTGGAATAACACGCTCAGCAGATTTATTTTGACAAAAAAACTCGGTGCTGTTTTTGTAATCGCGGCACATAAAATTAATTAGAACTCTCACAACGGAGGATAAATAAATGATAGCAATAACTGGTGGTGCGGGCTTCCTGGGCTCGCATATCTATACTATGGCTGTTAAGTCCGGAAGGAAAGCGACAATTCTCGATGTTCTTAACAGGGATAAATTTGATGAAATAAAGAAAATCAGGTTTAACGGCTTTTCAAATTCAATCAAGTATACACAGATAGACATTACTGATACTACTGCCGTTAATGAATATTTCAAGAAAAATGATGTTGAAGAAATAGTTCATACCGCTGCCCTTACATATATACCTTTTGCGGTTGAAAATCCACGTAAGGCATTTGAGGTTAATCTGACCGGCACATTCAATCTGCTGGAAGCATCAAGGCATAAAGGAATAAAACGTTTCGTCTATGTTTCAACTTCATCAACATATGGTGATTTTCAGAAAATTCCGGCTGATGAAACTCACCCTCTGTGTCCCAAAGATATATACGGAGCCACAAAAGCCGCAGCAGATCTTATGGTCCAGAGTTATGGTAAGACCTATTTACTCCCCATTTCCATTGTAAGGACTTCTTCGATATATGGTCCTGGAGAACTCGAAAAACGTGTAGTGAAAAATTTTGTTGAAAACGCATTATCTGGTAAGCCGCTGGAGCTGCAGGGTGGTGGCGAACTGAGAAGAGATTTTTCCTACGTTGAAGACGTGGCAAACGGAATCATCAGGATTCTTGAATCAGAAGAGGCTATAGGAGAAATGTTTAATATTACAGGTGGAACGGATCATTCAATCAGAGAACTTGCAGAAACCGTTAAAAAATACATCCCGAAGACAGAATTCATTTTTACCGAAGGCAGGAAAATCGATCTCAAAAGAGGACAGCTTGATCTTTCAAAAGCTGAACGTCTTGTAGGCTACAAACCTGAATTCGATCTTGATAGGGGTGTTCGGGAATATACCAGATGGATATGCGATGTTTATGCGCCGGTCTATAATCTGGAAGTTATCAGAAAACCATTAATTGATTAAGCTTATTATGGAGGCAAGAAAACATTGTTAAAGATACCATTTATGAGAATTGATCGTCAGTTTGGGTCATTAAGGACAGAAATCGTTGAGGCTGTAATAAGGATATACGAAAGCGGGAGGGTGCTACAGGGAAAAGAGATTTCCGAACTTGAAGAAACTATGATGAAAGAATCAGGCAGGAAACATGCCGTCGCTGTCGGGTCCTGTACGGATGCCCTTTTCTTTGCGCTTAAGTCGACCAGTCTGAAGCCTGGTGACGAGGTAATAGTAACATGCCTTTCTTTTCTTGCTTCAGCATCTTGTATTCCAAGGGCTGGATTATTTCCCGTGTTTTCGGACATTGATCCCAAATATTATATGATGGACATTGATTCTCTCGATAAACTGGTTACCGAACGAACGAAAGCAATAATTACCGTCAGTCTTTTTGGCCAGATGATTAATATGGAAAAGGTTATGGAATTTGCCCAGCGTCATAATCTTATCGTAATTGAAGATGCCGCCCAATCACTTGGTTCATCATACAAAGACAAGCCAGCCGGAAGTTTCGGGGATATAAGCTGTCTCAGTTTCGATCCGACCAAAGTGGTTAATGCGCATGCAACCTCCGGTATGCTTCTGACTGATGATTCCTCTATCGCAGAAACCGTCCGAGGTCTGAGATATCATGGAAAGAATCAGACAACCGGAACATTTGATATTATTGGAAACAACAGCCAGATGTCATCCCTTCAGGCTGCTCTCTTAATGATTAAAATGAAGAGATGCCATGAATGGGAAGATGCACGTATTAGAATAGCGACAAGATATTCCGATAGCTTATCGAGTCTGAAAGAGGTGAGTATCCCCAAGACACTACCATATTCAAAACATATATATCATAAATATGTAATGAGGGTTAAAGACCGTGACGGATTGAAAAAGTATCTTGCCGAACATGGTATTGGCACCAATATTCATTATAGGACAATAATACCCGATCAACCATGCATGCAACCATATATGAATTCTAATTCACGTTTTCCAATCGCGGAAGATGTTTCTAAAAATATTCTCTCTCTTCCTATATATCCTGAACTCACGGAAAAGGAAGTGGATTACATAACTGAATCTATAAAGGAGTTTTACAAATTATGAAAATGAAATTTAAAAATATAATCATCCTTGTAGCTGATGCCTTAAGAGCCTCAAATCTCGGCTGTTATGGGTATAAATCATTTACATCTCCTAACATTGACAAGCTTACCCGACAGGCCAGCCTTTTTAACAATGTATACGCGTCTTCCGCAAATACCGATCCTGCTTTCACATCCATAATTACGGGACTTTATCCTGCAGCTCACGGTATTTTGTATCACGCGAACATGATTCCTGAGGAACAGACAAAAAAAATCGAAAAAATCCGTTTTCTACAGGAGATCTTGGGAGAAGCCGGTTATCGAACATGCGGCATTGACTTTCTTGGTAGATGGCACAAGCGTAGTTTTGATCATTATATTGATAGCGATGATTCAGAAACTAAAAATGATAGTGGAATTTTAAAAGTTGTGGAAGCCATAAGAGAAGTCTTTCGAATACGACCAGGAACAAGACTACAAAGTATTATCGAAAAAACTCCACTTTACGATTTCTTGCTTGGTCTTTCTTTTAAAGACGATGGTACAACACCTTATGCGCCAGCCGATAAAATCTCCGACACATGCATACGCTTTCTTGAGGACGCGCATGACAATCCTTGTTATATCTTTGCCCACTTCTGGGACACACATCAACCGTATATGCCGCCTGAAAAATATCGTAATGAGATTGATTCCTCATTCTATGAAAAAATTTATCCTAATCTCGATAAAGATCTTGATTATGTCATGCAGATGAGTTGCACTCCTCTTCAGAAATTTTTCCTAAAAAAATCCTTTCGGAATTATAAAAGCATTTCAGATATAATTAAATCTTATGACGGGGAAATCCGTTTTATTGATCACCAAATTGGAAGGATTATTTCATGGTTGGAGGAGAACCATCAAATTGACGATTCGCTTATCATTATTACTGCTGACCATGGTGAAAATCTCACGGAAAAAGAAATATTTTTTTCTCATGAGCTTATTACTCCGGGGGTTTTGAAAATTCCACTCCTGATCTATGCTCCCGGGGAGCAACGAAAATCTTTTGATGATGCGCTGATCCAACCGATAGATATATTTCCTACTGTATTGGATTTATCCGGCATTGATAATCCATATATGAGGAACGGCATTTCCGTCTTTTCAAGCGCTATAACAGAAAGGAAAGAGGCCTTTTGTTACAATTACTCCCTGAAGCGTTCCGAATGCACGATTACCGATTTCACCAACAGGTATTACACGTCCCTCGCCGATCCTGATGTCTGTACATATTGTAAAAAACCTCATAAACCAGCCGAAGAGCTTTATAACATTATGACGGATCCGATGGAGACCCAGAATCTTATTGGATCAAACCTGGAACTCGCCAGAGGAATGAAAAGGAAAATGCAGTCAGCTATCAGGAACCATAAAGACTGGAGCACAAAGGAAGACCAGGTCATAGAAATGGCTTTGGATAGGGACGAAGTGCGAAGTGTTGAGAAAAGACTTCGTGCCCTCGGGTATTATTAAATAGTATGAAACACAAACTATTAATGATAACTCCGTTTTTTCGCCCAAATGTAGGCGGAGTGGAGACATCCCTTAACCGTATCTGTGAAGCGCTCGATGAGATTGGACATGAGATAGACGTTTTGACTTATCAACCTATTGTGACAAAGGCCCGTGGGAGTCACATCGAAAAGAAAGGCGGCATCACAATCCAGCGATACCAATGGATTGGGGGTGACATATTTCACAGACTTGAGTCTCACCCTTTATTGCAGGTTTTATACCTCTGTCCATATCTTTTTTTGATCGCACTTCTATATACCCTCAAAAATTTCAAACATATTGATATCATTCATGCCCCAGGCTTTGCCTCGGCGCTCGTCGCCAGATTGATTAAGGCTCTAACGGGCATGGAGTATGTTGTAAGCAGTCACGCAATATATGAAGGCATATATGATCTAAATAAGAAAAGCACAGCAGCAAAAGTGATCAGATGGGTTCTAAAATCAGCAAAAACAATCCTGGCATTATCCGATGATTCCCGGAATGAATTAGTGAAAATGGGTATCCCAGTTGACAGAATCTCAGTCTATACTACCCTTGTTGATCCTAAAATATTTATCCCAATCGATCAAAAGACATGTAGAAAAAAACTGGGACTTAAAGACCAGCCAACCGTCCTTTCCGTTTCAAGGCTTCTCCCTAAGAAAGGTCTCAAGGTTGTTTTGGAAGTGGCAAAGAGGTTAAATGAGATATATTTCCTTTTTATTGGAACAGGTCCCATGGAAAAGGAATTACAGGATGCCCAGGCTAAAAATAACAATATTCTTTTTGTTGGGGCAGTCGATAATAAGGAACTTCCTGTATATTATAATGCCGCTGATGTCTTTATCACGATTCCAACCTACAGAGAATGTTTTAACAGGACAATACTGGAAGCCCTTTTTTGCGGTACTCCGGTGATTTTTTCAACTATGGATGTCGCGGCTGAGGTTATTGACGAACGTGCCGCAATTGCAATCTCACCAAACTCTGATTCCCTTTACCAGATTATCAAAACACTCTTTCAAAATAGAGAAAGACTACATCAGATGAACCTATTTGCAAGGTCTTATGCTGACGAATATTTTGGTGAAAAAAATATTGATATTTTCCTTAAAGCCTATGGTTGGAAACATACTTAAAAACTTTATCCCTGCAAATTAAACTTCAATAATATGTTGATTTTCGTATTAATTTCGTAATGATAGAATGGATCTGATAATTTTTTAAAATTCTAAGTTTTCATAATTATGTGGAAATACAATATTAGATAATAATCTATTAAACTTTAAACTGATTGGGTGATATGTTATGTCAAAAATACTGCTCGGAATATCAGAATCTCATAATGCAACAGCCGCTCTTTTTATAGACGGCCGACTCATTTCTTGTATCCAGGAAGAACGTCTTATAAGAAAAAAGAATATCGGTGGATTTCCGATTGAATCAGTCAACTATCTTCTCAAAATGTATAATATCTCCCCTGAAAATATCTCAGGATTATGCATTGCAAATGAATCACCGACAAACCACTTCACCTGGCGCGAAAATGGAAACAGGCATCTTTATACCAAAGGAATAAAAGGAGTCGGCCGGACTGTCGCTGGATTGCCTGTAATCGCGAATTCATCGCATCGTCTTATAAAAAATATCATGGATGAGACAGCCGTGCGGCTTGTATTTCCAGCCATGCGGAAAAAGCAGATTAGCGAGATTCAAAATTGCACGGGTATCGCCGAGGATAAAATAAGATTTGTAAACCATCATACAGCTCATGCCTGGGCTAATGTCTATTTTCTTCCACCTGATAAAAGAAATCTCAATTATTTAGTCATAACAAGTGATGGTGTCGGAGATCGTCTCAGTGCCACAATTAATACATATCAAGATTTAAAGATGGAACGGGTTGAATCGGTTTCTTATCATGATTCCATCGCATTGTTCTACCAGCATGTCACTGGATTTATGGGCATGAAAGAGTGTGAACATGAATACAAAATCATGGGATTAGCTCCATATGCCGATAAAAATCTCGCAATTAAAGCCTTTGATAAGATACGTCATCTTTTCAGAATTGATAACACTAATCTCCATTGCAAAGTTTATGTAGCTAATCATTATCCCTTTCTCGGAAAAACGATGGCGAATACACGATTTGATGCTGTAGCTGCCGCAGCTCAAACTTTGGTAGAGGAAGTTACTGCAAAGTGGATTCGAAATATAGTAAAGACATATTCCATTCCCAATTTAGTGCTCGGCGGTGGCCTTTTTATGAATGTCAAGATCAATAAACTTTTACGTGAACTGCCCGAGATTGATGAAATATATATCTGTCCCAGTTGTGGGGACGAAAGCTGTGCCATCGGTGCTGCATTTTATATACATAATCAAGAGGAATCAACGAAAACAATTGATGATTCCTCCTTCAGTGAACATCCCTCAATTTATCTCGGGCCCGAATACTCTGACATTGAATATAAGGACGCAATAAAAAAGGCCGGCTCTTCAAGCCAGTTGAATATAACCAGCCCGGTGGATATCGAAGATACAGTAGCAGAACTCCTATCTTTAGGACATGTAGTAGCCCGATTTAAAGGTCGCATGGAATTTGGAGCAAGAGCGCTGGGGAATAGATCCATTTTGGCAAATCCCTCTGATCCTGATGTTGTCAGAACAATAAATACTATGATTAAAAATCGTGATTTTTGGATGCCATTTGCATTGACCATCTTGGATTCAAGAAAAGATGAATACTTAATAGCAAAAAAGAATACAACATCACCTTTTATGATGATGACCTACGATTCGACACCACTGGCCCAAAAACAACTTCGCGCGGGGCTTCACCCTTATGATATGACCACCCGTCCTCAAATATTGACAGAAGAAGCAAATCCTTCCTACTTTAAGCTGATTAATAAGTTTGAGGATCTCACTGGTATTGGAGCTGTACTAAACACGTCTTTTAACCTTCATGGTGAACCTATAGTGTGTAGCCCGCTTGATGCAATGAAGACTTTTCAGAATTCAGCATTGCAGTATTTAGCAATGGGCAATTTTTTAATCTCTAAAAAATAAGGCAAGAATTGGGAAAAGGGCTATAGTAGTTAAAGCATAAGATTCCATACAGGTATCATGATGTAAGTATGCCTTTTCATTTGATTTATTTATGTAGTATTTGTGCTTTGTTAACTGGTGGTAGTGAATCATTAAGAGTTATATAATGCTGATATCTTTAAGTATAGTTGTTTTAATTACATATTTTTTCTGGGTGCCTTTTTACAGAAATCCGCTCTATCAGGACCAGTCACTGCATTACTATATTGGAAAATCATGGTTAAAAGGCAAGATCCCATACAGAGATTATGCGATGGCTCCCGGTCCTCTTCTCGGTCTTATTTACGCCTTTTTCAGCCTGTTTCCCAAAAATAATGATTTCATAATCAATTTTTTAACAGCAGGTCTCATAGCTGTTGGGAATATTTTTATATTTCTTACAGCGGATTTACTCTATGACTCACAAGCGGCGTTGCTGGCAAGCATTTTTTTCGCCCTTTACATATTCAATCCCAGACTGATTGGAGACAGGTTTCCGCCCGAAAGTTACTCGATCCCCTTCTGCATAGCAGCGCTTTATTTTTTATTCAAAGGGATGCGTGAACCATTTTTAATCTACCCGGTTCTTTGTGGTTTTTCCATAGGATCCGCCACACTCATCCGGCAATCAACCTTAATATATGTACCGATAATTTTTTTTAGCACACTATTAGATGGGCACTTTTCACACTCTATTTTATTTTCACTCTCCTTCGTTGGTATCCATCTGTTCTGGATTATATATTTTTTCAGGAAAAGGGCCTTAAGACAGTACATTGTTTCCACCATATGGAACGCAGTGATGGTTATCCTGTTTGCAAATCCCCTAGGATCAGGGAGAAAAAGGGTAGATCGCATGAGACTAAAAGGAGAAAGAATGGTAAGCCTGATTGTAAATAACAGCATAACCATATTTCCTTTATACCTCATCTCCCTTTCATTTATTATCTACGCTGTAATTAACAGAGTTGCCTTTTATGAAACGTTGATACTCAGTTTATTTTTTATTGCCGGTTTATTGTTAATCTTCCCAAGGAAAAATTTCGATACATGCTACTGGCTTAACTCAATGCCTTGGGCCGCAATTCTATCTGGGAATCATATCTCACTTTTACTGCTATATAATAATCCTTTTGATATATATAATTTTACGACCATTTCTTTACTGCTCGGACTCATAATCTTTGTAATAGGTATTGATTACCGGCTTTATTTTACCCTTGATCCTGAGAAAAGGAATAGGTTTTTTGATCCCATGAAAATTAGTCACGCTTCTTTCTGGACTACGTTTGATAAGATCGGAGAATTCATTCAAAATAATACGAAAAAAAATCATAAAATACAGGTGTTCGGACACGCTGCCCGTGTCTATAACAGAGCAGACCGCGAAGCCTTTTTCTATTCACCATGCTTTGTCCCCTTTAAGCATAAAGATGCCGGACTCCCGACATACGACCGTTTTCTCTCAGAAATAAAAACGGATTACCCTGAAATAATTATATTAGCAGGTCATATGCCGGCATTTCCTCATAATCCAAAGCCTTATCTGGAGGATCTAGAAGTTGTTAAAAAGGAAAGTGGAATCTTCTATATTCCGAGAAAATTCATTGATGATTTCCCCATATTTTTTGCCGACACAGAAAAAAGCTATATCAGCGCAATAATAAAAGAGAATTTTTTAAACGAGCGTTTGAAGACTGAAAAAGAGAGAATATCAAAACTTACTTTGGATCTAGAAAAATATTATAAGGTATCTTCAAAGAAACAGGCTTTATTGTATTTCATGAAAAGGCTTAAAGAAACTGAGAGGTATGAGGACATTATTCACACTTTCGAAGAAATAGAAAACAGGAATTCTTTTTCTTTTTCAAGAACTGAATCTGAATTTCTCATGCTTTCTCTTGGTGAGGCACAATATGGTACGGGGCAGAAAGAACTCGCTGAAAAAACATTTCTTCGCATAATAGAGCTTAAACCTGACTCCTGTGAGGCATTTAATAATCTTGGTGTGATATACTTTGAGGATCGAAATTACAACCAAGCAATTAATATGTTTAAAAATGCCTTGGTACATGATCCACAAAATCCGACCGCTATTGAGAATATGGGAATAATTCTCAATCTCCCGCGAGTAGCACAAAAAGAGGCCATTCTAATTTCATAACAAGACTAATTTATCATTTTAATCTAAACGATATAATTATATACATGCGGAGAAGGAGAGAAAATGTCTAATAAAAAAAATAGGCTAATCCTCATTGGCATTGATGGTGGAGACTGGAAAATCATCAACCAGCTTCAGAAAGATTTGCCGAACATTGATTACCTGATTAAAAATGGTGCTTCTTCAGTACTAGAAAGCACAATTCCTCCCTTTTCACCAATCGCCTGGAACTCAATATTCACAGGGATGAAACCTCATAAACATGGGATCTTCGGTTTTGTACAGCCGCAATTGGATTCCTATAATTACAAGATTGTAAATTCATCTCACAGAAAGGCCAAGGCATTATGGAATTATTGCACTTTGCATCATATAAAAGGAATATATCTGTATATCCCTTTTGCATATCCTCCTGAGACAGTAAACGGTATCATGATTTCGGGTCTTGGGACCCCATCGGTTTCTTCAAAATATTCCTATCCAAAATGGATTAAAAAAGAACTTGACGTTAGGTTTACTGATTTCAAAGTTGACTATGAAGAGAACAAATATGATCCGCAATCGGAGATATTTCTTAAAAACTCATTTACAATTTTACAGAAACAGGTGGAGGTGGCTAATTATTTTTTTCACATTGTTAAGGATTGGAGGATATTCACCATTGTTTTCAGATTATCCGACATACTTCAACATTACTATCTTAATCAATCGGACATAATTAAAACAGCATATATCTATGCAGATAATTTTATCGGGGATATTTTGCATTCTCTTAATGAGGATGACAATTTGTTTGTTGTCTCTGACCATGGATTTATGAATGCCAGGAAATGGTTTTTCTTAAATACCTGGCTTGAATCTATAGGATATCTGAACCTCAGTGAAAAAAGTAAAAATGTTAATCCCTTCCTGTACGGTCTCGTCAATTTTATCAGGAAAAGCCCATTGCGGAAACATGCCATACATCTCTTGAGCAATGAACTTTTTGCCGGTTTTCTCAGAAAGATACCCCTTGGAGGGATAGATTTACTTAATAGAATAGATGAAAGAACAAAAGCATTCTATGTCCCAGGAGGTTGTAACTCTATTACTATAAATCTTAAAGGTAGGCAGAGCAAGGGAGATGTGAGTCTTAATGAATATGACGACCTCATAGGAGAATTAAAAAAGAACCTCCTGAGACTGAGAGATGATTCAGGAAATCCGATAATTGAAGACGTATTTGATGTAAGAGAATTATATGGAATTTCTGATTTGCACAGTACCGTGTATGACATTGTTTTTAAGCTACATGATGGATATATGGTTGAAAACTATAGCAATGATGGATTGTTCCTTAAGGATATTGAAGATGGAATTAACGGCGCTCATCACTCAGATGGGATTTTTATAGCCTTTGGAAATGGAATTAAAAAAGGAAAGATAAGGCGTGGGTCAGTCTATAATATATTACCCACCATCCTTAATATATTGAAGATTAAATGTCCAAAGGATATGGATGGTACTGTCTGGAGAGAATTGCTCGTTAAGGTCGACAGCAATCTTTCCCTTGTAAACCATGAATCAAGTTGCAGAGAATCTTCTGAGAATCCATATCATCCTTCAGACGAAGAGGAAATGAGACACAGGCTCAAAGAACTTGGCTATTTATAGCTATTTCAGATAGTTATGATTCCGGATACTATCCATCCATTTAAATACAAAAAATTTAATTAAAATGCGTTTCGGAAGTATTGATATGTTCATGGATTTCGTCGACTGGGACTTTCGGATAGGAAGGCCTGTTGCCAACGAAGGATTTCTTAAGGCCCTCCTGACCTATGGCGGCTTTGACGAATATGAGTTCTTCTGTCCCGATATTAACCACATGAATTTGTTTTCAAAGAAAATAAAAGATTTGATAACAGACACGCATCTGCTTGATAGGATAAAACCCACTCTGCAGATAGCCCTTGCAGAATCTATTCGCTCAGGGAGATATGATATATTTCATCTGGGCGATTTTACCTATTTCACCCCCTACCTCGCACACATACGAAACCGTTACGCAAAAGATCCCTTTCCCATTACCGGCATTACTCACTCCTTGGACAGCGTCGAAATGAACCTGCGCTATCTTGAGCTGGCAATCGCCGGACTGGCATCCTTCGACGGAATAATATGCACGAGCATCTGCGCAATGGATACGGTTAGAAAAGGATTAATATGGGCCCAGGAGCTGTTGGGTAACAAGATTAGTACAGAGCCCCGACTGACAAGGATTCCTTTAGGTATTGAAGACGAGTTCTTCACCAGCTCCGATAAGGGATCTGCCAGGGCCTTTTTTAATATACCCGAAGACATGATTGTGGTCCTCTCCGTGGGGCGGCTTTCAATCAGACAGAAGACCGACTGGTCTCCGATACTAGAGATGCTATCAAGGCTGTATTCTAAAGGTGGCCGGGACAGGATAGTCTTTATACTCGCCGGAGGGGCCGGGGATTCGGACATCGCCCTTTTTGAATCACTTATATCAAGATTCAGCCTTGAACGGAGGGTCATGCTCCTCCCTAACTTCAAACCCGAGATCAAGAGGAAATTATATAGTGCGGCGGATATCTATTTCTCTCCCGTAGACAACTTTCAGGAGACTTTCGGGATAAACATCATAGAGGCCATGGCCTCCGGTCTTCCCGTGATTGCCTCGGATTTCAGTGGTTATCGCGACCTTATAAGAGACGATAAGGATGGATTTTTAATCCCAACTATATGGTCCGACGGTCTTCCCGAATTCCTCAAGGAAAATATTGGGATCCTGGATCCATCCATACTAAAACTGTATCTATCCCAGACCATATCCATAGATTTAGGTGAGCTGGAAATAGCGATAGACAATCTTCTTAACAATGAAGATTTAAGAAGATGCATGGGACGATCTGCGAAAAAAAGGGCCCGTTCATATAAATGGGAAAATATAATAGGTTCCTATGAAGATTTCTGGCAGGAGCTCTCCAAGGAAGCCAGTGAAAAGGGGCGCCCAGAGATTAAGTCCGTATCCGACATCCTTGTGGGTGATTTTGAGCACCTCTTCTCCCACTACCCCTCAAGAATAGCTATTGATGGTGATATTGTCTCTATTACCGAGGCGGGCAGAATCATCCTGGAAGGCGCCTACTACCCGGTTAAATTTGAAGACGTATCACCCTGCCTTTTTCCGGATCTTGAGGAATTCATTCTAAAAGGGCTTTTATCTGGCTCTCAATCCATTGGAGCGATTAAGCAAAAAGCGGAGGATGAGCTCCAAGCGACCCCCGGACAGACGGATTTTCATCTCCAATGGCTCTATAAACACGGAGCCGTTAGGTTCAAGAAGTCCGCACAAAAAGCTGACAACAGATGATAAAGCCCAAGATATTCTACTTCTGCTACGACCATCAGAGACCTTCAGGCGGTCAGAAGCAAATGTACCGTCACATCGATATCCTCAATAAACAAGGATACCAGGCATTCGCCCTGCACGCGCAAAAAGGTTACAGACTAAACTGGTTCGAGAACGAGACCGAGGTAATCTGCTTCGATGATCTTGGAAAGATATACGATCCACGTAAGGATCTTATCGTGCTGCCGGAGGATCTAGGCGAAAAAATACTCTCCTTCCCCGGGAAAAAGGTTATCTTTAACCAAGGCGCATATCTTGGATTCTATTGCATGGGTCTTAAAAGCGTCCGGACCTATCCCTACCTGCATCCCGACATAAGGGCCGTGATCGTGGTATCGGATCATAACAGAGACTATCTCTCCTTCGCCTATCCCGAAGTAAAGATCTATAGAGTTTATAACGGAATCGATCCAGAAAAATTTCGATACCGGCCAATAGAGGCCAAGAAAACTATTATCTCCTGTCTACCTTCAAAGAACCCCGTAGATCTATCCCAGGCATATCACATACTGATGTCCAGAGCACACCAGGGCGTCAATAATATCGGGAATTACGACTGGGCCTTCATTGAGAATATGCCCGAACAGGAAGTCGCCCGTGTCCTTGGTGATTCCCTGATATTTGTATTCCTCAGCACTGAGGAGGGTTTCGGCAAGATGCCCTTGGAAGCGATGCTCTCAGGAGGCCTTGTCGCGGCTTATAACGGCGGGCCACTTTTGGAATATCTCAACAGAGAGAACTCTTTCCTTTCCCCAAAGGGAGATGTATTGGATGTGGTAATGAACATCGAGAAAATCACAGAAGTATTTAATAGAGAAAATAATTTTCTAAACCAAGTCAGTCAAAATGCCTTGAATGCGGCTTCTCGATATTCGCTCGAAAGGGAGGAAGAGAGTGTTTTAAAGACATGGGAAGAGATCATAGAGAGCGATTGAATGCCCGACATGCTCAGTCAGAAACAGATCAGCCACCTTGAAAATTTCCTACGTAAGATAAAGGAAGAGACATATCCTGAACCTGTAACCGAACTCCACTCAAATATTACAAAGAGGATGTTCGAATATTTGATCGGTAAATATCCTTTGTCACCTAATAGCAGGATCCTGGATATAGGTTGTGGTCAGGGATTTGCGCTAAGCCTTTTCAAAGGAAAGGGATTCGATCCCATCGGCATCGCTTTGAATGATGAAGATGTCTCCATATGTAAAAAAAGGGGACATGAAGTCCTTCAGATGGATCAGTCATTCTTGGACTTTGATGATGACCAGTTCGATCTCGTGTGGTGCAGGCACTGTATTGAGCACAGCATCTTTCCCTTTTTTACCTTAGCGGGGTTTCACCGGGTACTCAAATCAAAGGGATATCTTTACATAGAGGTCCCAGCTCCTGAGACCAGCTGCAGGCATCAAACCAACAAAAACCACTATAGCGTGCTTGGCAAGAGTATGTGGGCTGAATTGATAAAACGATCAGGCTTTAATTTACTGGAGACAATAGATATATCCTTTGAAGTTCAAGCGGGCCCAGATCTATATTGGGCGTATATCCAGCAGAAACTTTAACTACTTTATCCAAAGGAAAATAAAATGGAAACTAATACATTCACGCAAGAGATCCAGGAAGGGGAGAGGCTTTTTCAAGAGGGAAAAATCGAGGAAGCGCTTGTCATTTTTGAGTCCATAGTGGAAAAACAGCCCGATAACCTGTTTGCCTTGAATGATAAAGGGGTATCGCTAAACGGGCTTGGCAGATATAATGAGGCCATAGAAACATTTATACGCATACTCGGAAAAGATGGCAATAATTCGACAGCGGCCTTTAATCTTATCTTTAACTATTTTGCCGCCAAAAAATGGGAAGATGCCGACAACGCCCTTAAGAAATATGGCCAATGCCTTTCACAACCGGACATCCAGGCCATATTCGATGAACTTAAAAAAAATCTTCCTGAGGAAATACCTTCGGATTCCGAAGACAACAAGCTGTTGACCGTGTCAATTGACAACAATGGAAGAGAAACAGGATTCAAGATCAGGCTTGATATCAGCCAGCATGCCCAAAAGATAATGTGGAATTACCTGTCCAAGGGACAGCACTATGAGCCTGAGACTTCTCAATTCTTCTCATCAATACTGGAGCAGGGTGATTGCGTCATAGATATAGGTGCCCATATCGGCTATTTTTCACTGTTGGCAGCGACTCTAGTCGGTCCTTCAGGAAAAGTGATCTCTTTTGAGCCTGAAAATTCCAATTACAGGCACTTAAGATTGAATATGCAACTGAATAATCTCCTTAATTGTCATACATTCAACCTACCCTTGGGATCCAGGGTCGAGAATAAGACATTTTATATTAACTCAGATGCTGACGGCGGTCACGCCCTGTGGGATGTGGGCCTACATCCTCTTAATGAAAAAAGCCGCCGTGACAGACTGACCAAACAGCTTCAGGTTCACACACTCGATAGCCTCTTTGGTGACAATTCCCTTGGCAGTCTTAAACTCATTAAGATAGATGCTGAGGGCGCCGAGCAGGCTATATTGGAGGGTGGCCTGGATACGATAAAGATTAACAGTGTCCCGTATATCATCTGTGAAGTAAATCGGTTCGGCCTGGAGCAGATGGGATCCAATGAAGATGGCCTTCGAGGTCTCCTTAAAAATGCAGGTTATGAATCCTATCTGCTTACCTGCAACCAAAAAGGCCCGGCCGCTATCAAATTAGAGGAGGATTACACCTTAAAAACAGAGTATGTTTTTAACCTCCTTTTTGCCCTTAAGGGTATCGAGTTACCCGTGCATCTCCTGAATAACTCCCGTTAAAGCCTCCTATATCCTAATTTTCAAGTCTCATGATATATCTTTTTTTCCCAATCGGCAATAAATCAGGGTGGGATATCTGCGGAAAATATCTCACAATTGAGATCGCCAAACTGACGGACATTAGCCTGGTAACATCTTCTCCAGTCACTCCCAGCCAGATCGGAGATGATATCGAATATCATTCTATCTCCAGCCTTTTGATAAACAGGATTAATGAAGACTCCTTTGACAGGACACAAAATCTCATAAAAGGGGTCTCCCTGAGGACATTAAACGATTTTGATCTCAGCGTCTGGCTCGGAGATATCCGATCGGAAACCACGATAGGCTATACATTCTATCTGGGATCGCCCTTGATAGATAGTCAGAAGGATCCCGCCAGGAAACTCGATATGATCGTTGCCGGTTCCTCCTTTTCAGAGCATCAGTTGAATAACTTTGGAATCAAGAATACCAGGACCATCATTCAGGGTATAAATCCCCAGATATTCAATCCATCCTTTAACGAAAAATCCCTTTTCAGGGATCGGTTCGTGATCTTCTCAGGGGGGAAATTTGAATTCAGGAAGGGCCAGGATATTGTTCTGAAGGTATTTAAGATATTCTCAGAAAGACACCCTGAGGCACTTTTGGTCAATTCATGGGTTAATCAATGGGATTTCAGCCTGAACACCATGTCCGCCAGCCGTCTAATAGATTTCAGTTTTGACTTCAAAGACTATATGGTAAGCATGAATAATCTTTATCAAATGAACGGGATAGACCCTGAAAAAGTGATTACCCTGCCCATCAGGCCTTCATACCAACTGACCTATGTCTTTAAAAATAGCGATATTGGGCTCTTTCCTAACAGGTGTGAGGGGGGAACAAATCTGATGCTGATGGAATACATGGCCTGTGGCAAACCGGTCATCGCGACATCAAAGACCGGACATTCCGATATCATAAGAGACGATAACTCATTTGCCTTAGAAATCTATGGCCCTGTCAGGACCAGAGGGGGCTTTTCTTCAGAATATTCTGAATGGGTGGAGCCCGACATTGAAGAGATCCTGGAACATCTGGAAACGGCATATGATGACCGGGGCCTGTGCATAGAAAAAGGCAAGGCGGCCGGTGATTTCCTATCAGAACTGACCTGGCAAAAGGCGGCAAAAGAATTCTATGATACGGCAATGGAATTTGTATAAGGGATCAGTGCTCAAGGCACAGGGCACAGGGCAAATAAAGGACCATATAATATGAAACTGATCAAAATAACAGATCCATTTGTCACCCTTGACAGTAAGCCCTATAGCGGCTCCACCCTTCTGAAGGGTAAGACATACCTGCTCCATGACGCCCATGCCGGAGCCATTGAGAAACTTGGCTTGGGTCGTATCATTGATGAAACGAAAAAATTGACACACTTTGATCAAACCTTGCTTAGATTCCATTCTCACCCCTTAAAAGTCCTTTTCCTGTTCGATGGCGGCCTTGGAGATGCGATATCTCTGGCCCTGCTCCTAAAGGGTCTGGAAAAAAATTACAATATTATGCCTGATGTCGCCTGCAGGCGTGAGATCTGGCGAGATATCTTCGTTCCTTTTGGATTTTCCGGTGATTGGTTTCAGCCACCGGTCGAATTGCATGATATAGATGCCCATGACTATATTCAGCTCCGTGCCGACAAGGCCTTCTGCCACAAACCTTCTAAGTGGAATCTATGCATAGTGGAAGAATTAGGTTCCGCCTACAAGGTCAACATGAATGATATCTCCTTAAGCTACTTAATTTCTGAAGAGATACGTAAAAAAACCGCTTTACCCGAAGGCATGGGTGTCCGAATCGGCCTCAATTTTGATTCTAGAGGCGATATAAAGAGTTATCCTAAAAGGCTACAACCCACTTTACTGAATCTACTCTTGCAGGCCGGGTTTGAACTGTTCATATTCGGCACCAGGGTTCCTAATCTTGAGGGAGTAGATAATGTCACCAGGGTCCATGATTATTGCGGAAAGACCACAATACCCGAGTTGGCATCCATTGTCAGCCAGATGGACCTGATGATAAGCGTGGACTCCTTTATCGCCCACCTTTCCGACATACTTGGCATAAAGACCACGGTCCTTCTGAGCACCACCCGCAGGGGGATATATAGCTGGCACAAGAATATCAGGGGTATTGAAAGCATGATAAATTGCAGCCCATGCGGAGAGGTCGGCAATAAATGTCCCAGGGGGTTCTCCCAATGTCAAGCCTTCCATCATGAGAGTATCACTCCCGAGATTATAACACTAAATCTTATAAACCAGTGCGTAAGCAACCTGAATAATCTGATCCATACTTCCATGGCGGCGAACAGATAAAGTATAAAGAGGCAGTATAATCATGTTTTATGAAGTTAAATTGTTTCCTGATTTGGGAAATCTAAGCAATCAATATGACGATTCCTTAACGATCCGCATGGCCGATGATATTTATGAATTAAAGGCCCAATACGGTTTTCGCCGTCCATTACATATTAAAATCGGTGAAAAACTTGCTCAATTTTATGAAAACTATAAAAATCTTATAAGGATTTTTGCCGATTTAGAAGAATTCTTTTCCGCTATTCCTGACCAATATCAGCAAGAATTAAGCGCTGATCTTAGACCATATTGGCTGAACGGATTTTTCCCTCCTTCCGACGCAATGGCCCTATGTGGTGTGCTTTATAAATATAGGCCTCGTGTCTATCTGGAAATAGGTTCCGGCAATTCTACAAAATTCGCGAGGAAATTCATTTCAGATTTTAAACTCGGAACCGAGATCATATCCATTGATCCGGAGCCTCGATCAAAAATAGACAAGTTGTGTGATCAGGTAATAAGAATGCCACTCGAAATGGTTCAGTACCATTATTTTGAGGACCTCCAAGAAGACGACATCCTCTTTATCGACAGTTCACACAGATGTCTCCAAAACTCGGATGTTACGTGCATATTTCTGGATATCCTGCCAAGACTCAGGCCAGGTGTAATGGTCCATTTTCATGATGTCTGGTGGCCTGAGGATTATAACGACGCCTGGGCTGGCCGTCTCTATAATGAACAGTACCTCTTGGGAACTTTGCTTCTTTTCGGCAAAGGATACGAGATACTATATTCCTCTAACTATGTCACCCTGGACCCGGAACTGAGTAAAGAATACGAAGGAGTGTCAAGGTTTCTCTCTAATGTGGGAAGGGCAAAAAGGGGTGGTTCGATTTGGATGAAGCTTTGACAGTGACAATTACTTTTATCAAGGATGTCCGCGACAGGGTTGAATAATTATATAATCTAAATCAATATCAAGTATTTTAGTAAAAGATATATGAATATCGCCATATCTATAGCTATAACAGGCGGCATCGGAGGGATTGAAAGAAATCTCTATACCTTTGTAAAGGCCATGAACGGACATTCCATTGATATCTATACCATGCAGTTTATCCCGAGGGGATTTGTCCCCCGGGGTGAAAATGTCACGATCAGGTGGTTTGAGAAAAATGGTGATAAACTTCACATAGCAATTGAGGATAAGAAGGATTACGATATCTATTTTTACTATGCGGCCTGCAGCCCTGTATATATAGGGAATTACATAAAGGCACAAAAAAGAGTCGTCATCCCCAACGGTAATGACGTCAGGGAGATCGAAGAGCATTTCGATTATGTCTTTTGCCAGGCAGATGATGGTGTACGCTATTTTGATGACATGAACAAAAAGCTTTCCATTACCCCCTGTGTCATTATTCCCGTGGAGAAAACAGAACCTGTTGAGGACCTTCCCCCGCGTTTCTTCCTGACCGTATTCAATCCCTATCACCGGGACTGCCATTATGAAGATGGATTCAAACCCTATAAGGGGTATGATCTCCTATATGAATCGGTAGATCACCTCCCATTCCCCCTTATCTGGTGCCACAGCGATGACTCTCTTCCGGTTAATCAGAATATCAAAGAACATCCCAATATCATCCATATGCCCAATCTGAGCCAGAAAAGGCTCTACTACCTCTATGAGAAAGCTGCGGCCTATGTTTGCTTTTCAAGGGAGGAGAGCTTTGGTTGGGCCCTCGCGGACGCAATAATGTTCGACAAGCCTATTATATCGAGGAGCGTTGGAGTGATATCCTCCTTAGATCAGGATCAGAAGGGACTCTATATCTATAGAAACGTCGACGAATTAAAAGACTTCCTCAAACAGGATTCATTTGAAAACGGTGCCTATGACAAGAGGATTTTCTCTCCTGAAATATTCGAAGAAAAGATTATCTCCATAGCAGATAATATCAATTGAAAAAATTGTTAAAACTTAATCTCGGATGTGGTGAAGAACACAAACCGGGATATATAAATGTGGATAAATACGGGAATCCTGACATTTTTCATGATCTCGAAAAATTTCCTTGGCCATGGGAAGATGAAAGCGTCGAAGAGGTCCTGATGAAACATATACTAGAGCACCTCGGTGAAAGCACCGATGATTATCTTGGTATTATAAAAGAACTCTACCGGGTGTGCGTTGGAGGCGCCGCTATTAATATAATAGTCCCCCATCCCAGACATGACGACTTTTTGGATGATCCCACACACGTGCGGATCGTAACACCAGCCGGTCTCTCTCTATTTTCAAAGTCCAAAAATGCCGAGTGGATTGGAAAGGGCTTTTCAAATAGCCTCTTAGGATTGTACCTTGATGTTGATTTCGAGATTATTGGAGTTGACTATGTCTTCGATCCCGTATGGGCTGAGATTTTGAATGATAAGGACGACATGTTCATTTACCAAGCCGTCAAAAGGTATAATAACGTTATCAGAGAGACCCTCATAAATATTAAAGTCATCAAATAAAATCCTGAAACATGAATAATAAACTATCTTTATCTCTTTGCATGATAGTGAAAGACGAAGAGGTTATGCTGTCTAACTGTCTGAGGAGCGTCAATGGATATGTGGACGAAATCATTGTAGTGGACACGGGTTCAAGAGATGGAACCGTATCAATAGCCGAAGAACACGGGGCAAAGGTTTTTCACCACCCATGGGAAGGTGATTTCTCTAAACACCGCAACCAGGCCATCGGATATGCCTCCGGTGACTGGATCCTTGTTCTGGACGCTGACGAGGAGTTAAAGGCCGGTAGCGGCGAAATCATGCGTGAAGCAGTAAAAGATGAAAATAACGATTCCATCGAACTGACAAACATCAGCTCCTTTAATAAGGGAGCAAGCGAGGCATGGGTAAGACAGGTCAGGATATTTAGAAACAGGCCTGATATTCACTATAGTGATATTGTCCACGAACAGTTGGTAGGGCTGAAGCGTACCAGAAGATACCCCATCTTTGTCTTTCACCGCGGATATGATCTAGAAAAGGAGGCTTCAGATAAAAAGCATGAACGGAATATCAGGTTAATTAATGAGCAGATAAAGAGAAACCCTGAAAGCTTTTTTTATCATTTTAACCTGGCCGTCTCCTACTCAACCCATTTTGAATATTCAAAAGCCGTTGATAAAGGCCTTGTCGCATTGGATTTGGCCTATAAAAAAGGGATAAGGGATGATAATGTTTTATGGGCCCAATACATTGTAGCATCAGCCTACCTCAAGCTGGATGACATAGATAATGCCGAGAAATACGCCCTGGCGGCAGCTGACCTCTCAAAAAATGACCTTGATTCACGCTTCATTCTCGCGCTTGTCTTTCATCGAAAGAAGGACTGGGAGCGATTGAAACAGGTCTCGTCAAAACTCCTGGACCTCTTTGACCTTTTGGATAAATCACCAGAAAAACTCAATTCCAGGTTTATCCACATGGCCAATGAAGAGTGGCGTATCCATATCGCCCTGGGAGACATGCATCTTCATCACCAGCAAATTGACGAAGCAGAGATGGAATTTGAAACAGCCAGATCACTGGCATCCAATCCTGCCGAATGCAATCAGATAATAGGAGACTGTTTCAGAAAAAAGGAATTTTGGCAAAAAGCGGAGGACTACTACAACTTTTCCCTTTCAATTCAGGAAGATAATAATCCGTCCATCTTCGGATTGGGCTTGGTAAAAAAGGCCCTGGGTATGAAGGATAAATATTTGGATCTGATTTCAATGATAGATCCAGACAATGCGGATGATCATGATATATTATTTGAAAAAGGTCTTATAGCACTTAAGGACAAAGAATATGAGGCGTCAATAGAATATTTCAATCGCGCAATAGAGATCAAGCCTGAATCATTTCACTCCTATCAGAATCTCGCTCTGGCATACAAATTCAGCGGAAGTATCGAGGACGCCATACAGACCAATTTGAAGGCTATCGAACTCAGACCTGAATCCATCGATGCCATGATAAACCTTGGCCATCTCTTTTATGAGACGGGTGACTTTAATAAATCAAAAGAGATTTTTGAATCTGTCCTTTCCCTTAAGCCAGACCTGGTTGATATAAGGATCCTGCTTAGTGATATTTATGCACGGTCAGGTGATATAGAAGGATGTGTGCGGGAGTGCGATGCGATACTGAGGGACCTTGGTCATCCCTTAGATATGTCCCTAAACAGTCTGAGTGATCTATCAGGTCTCTTTATTCTTATCGCGCAAGTACTATCCCAAAAGGGTAAGAGTCATCTCTCAGAAAGGGCTGTTCTCCTGGCACACAGGCTTGACCCCATGATCGAAAAAAGACTGGATATGGCAGAGATAGGTGGATCCCTTTGAAATTCCTTGTCTCCAATTGCGAATCGACCGCGAACATCTATGGACATACCTATCGATTGAGGCCCTTCAACAGCTCTCTTGCCGATCTTAACGATATCCTTGTAACGGATAACGGAACAGCTTCAGAGCTCTTAGTGAGACATAACGACATCCTTGCCGAGGCATCATTTGACACCAGTGATATAGATGGATTCCCGCAAAAACTCAATAACCTTAATCTAATTCCAAGCGGCAGCAAGGTAGTGGTTCTGAGAAGCGGGGGTATAGGGGATCATGTCATGTTTATGCCCGCATTAAGGGCACTTAAAAGACTTCTACCCCATTCAGACATTGAAATCTGGCTTGCCGTGCAAGAGGATATGTTCCCACTCTTCAAGGGTCAGCGATTTATTGATAAATTGTTTCCCCTCCCACTCCCAATGACCAATCTGTTGGAAGCCGATTATTATGTAGACTTTTCAGATTCGATCCATGAATCCGATTTTAACACACAACACCCTGCTGACTGTTATATGAGTTCCTTCGGGCTGAAACCTTGTGAGACGGCAGAGAAGTCCATAAGTTTGAATCTTAATGGCAGTAGATCACGGCTTATAACGCAGCTATTTAATGTGATAAAAGAAGAGTATAGTGAAAGGCCGGTAATATTGATGCAATGGCTTGCCAGCGTTAACATAAGGAGCTTTCCACCAGAGAACCTTTCAGCCCTAACCCGACAGAATAGGGATTTTCTGTTTCTTTCCGCTCATCATAATACCCAGGCGGAGCGATGCAACAAAGATATCTCAAGGGCAGACATGAATGTAATCGATATAAGTTACCATATCAGGGATCTGTCGGATTTTATCACGGCCGTGGCCCTATCCGACGGGGTAGTTTCGACGGACAGCAGCGGCTATCATGTTGCGGCGGCCCTTGACAAGCCTTCTCTTGCCCTCTTTGGTTCAATATCCTCAGCCCTTAGGACCTCCTATTACCCAAAAGTCATCTCTATTGATGCCAACTACAATGGAAGGATATGCAGTTCGCCATGTTGTATGCACAAAGGGCTCTGCCCGGAAAGTAGACTTATGGAAACACCATACAGTCCCTGTCTCATGTCTATCCCTGCAAGTCTCATTAATGAGAAATTCAATGAACTGGTCAGCAAATATTTGTAACCTAAATTGAGTGGTTCCAGGTTCAAAATTTATAAATACTAATGGCTGACCGCTGATCAAAAAAGAAACAATGTTTAGAGAAGAAAGCGACCGTCCTGACAAACCCACGATTTCCCTCTGCATGATTGTAAAAAACGAGGAAAAGCTCCTCCCATCCTGCCTTGAAAGCGTGAAAGACTTCGTTGATGAAATAATTATAGTCGATACTGGCTGCACGGACGCGACCATAGATATCGCGAAGAGATACGGGGCCAAAATTTACGAGCATCCGTGGGAAAATGACTTCTCAAGACATCGTAATCAGTCTATTTCATACGCATCGAGTGATTGGATCCTTATCCTTGATGCCGACGAGGAATTTGCACCGTCTTCAGGCGAGATGCTTCAGGATGCAATTAATAATGACGACATAGACAGTATCGCGGTCCAGGTTATAAATCTGTTTAACAGGGGAAAAAGCTGTGCTGTCTTTAATTCGGTTAGGTTATTCAGAAACAATGGAGAAATAAGATATGAAGACACCGTTCACAATAGGGAAGTCGGGTGTAAATCCACCAGGTTTTACCCCTTTCAGATCTTACACAAGGGTTATAATCTCAATGAAAACAAAATGAAGGAAAAATTTGAAAGAACCACATCTCTTCTGAAAAAACAGATAGACTGTGAACCCCATAACCCCCTACCCCATCACTACCTCTCGGCCTCATACCTCAGCATGGGCGTTTTTAATAAGGAAATTTACAATTCTGCTATTGAAGAAAGCAGTCTTGCCATAAAATTAGCCAAGGAACGAGGTGACAATGATCGGATTTACCTGTGCACCCATTACATTGCAGCGGCTTCCTATCTGAACCTTGGAAAGGCCTCTGAGGCCGAGATGATATGCAGGGAAGCCTTAGGAATCTTTCCCGATCACCTGGATTCCTATTATCTTCTCGCTAAAATCTATGATCAAAAGTGCGATTACATTAAAGCGAAGCAGTGCGCTGAACGCTATATTGAAATAAAAGAGCAGATTCAGAGTAATCCCGCCAGGTTCGGAAAGATCATTAACAGCAGTTACTGGGGAGAAGACCGTGTAAAGATAATATTGGGAAAGGCCTTCCATGAACTTGGCGATGAGATTGGGGCAAAAGGGATCTTCAGCGAGATTAGAGGCGAGGGACCTGAGGCCCAGGCATTATTTAAGGGGATCGGTGAATTTTATCTGAAGAGAGGAGGCTTTACAGAGGCTGTTCATTATTTTAGAGAGGCCTTGAAACTGGAAACGGATAAACTCCTCCTTTACATGCTTTTGGAATGCTACGGACAGCTATGGGATATAGATAACCAGATATGGACCCTTTCCAAGATCATGGACATATTCCCCGAAGAGATCAACAACATAAAAGAGATAGGTAAGGTCCAGTTTGAAAGGTGTAATTACAGGCTGGCACTCTTCTGCCTGGAAGAGGCGGTTAAAAGGGGCCACAATTCCCCTGAAATTATACAGGAGATCGCGAAAGCCAGGAGAATAATCAATGAAAAGAACCTGAGAGGGAAGAGAGTGAAGGCATTGCCCACAATCTCTGCCTGCCTTATGGTCAAGGATGAAGAAGAATCTATTGGGAGATGTCTGAAAAGCATAGAACCGTTTGTTGATGAGATTGTTCTTATAGATACAGGCTCCACGGACAGGACCGTCGAAATAGCCCTCTGGTTCGGGGCAGAGGTCCATCACCATCCCTGGGAAATGGACTTCAGTAAACACCGCAATCAATCCATGTCTTACGCCACTGGAGACTGGATCCTGATAATAGACTCGGATGAAGTCCTTGATCCGGCACAGGCATCTTCCATGAGGAAGATAGCCGGAAAAACATCGAAAAACGCCCTCCTCTTCAAGGGAATGAACTGCTCGGCAACGGGAGAAGTCAGATCACTTTTCGGCTCCCCGCGTCTTTTTAGAAATTTTATAGGTTGCCACTACAGGGGTATTGTCCATAATCAGGCCCATTTCCCGGGCGAAGCCGAGTCCACTTCAATAATCATAAGACATTACGGTTATGATCTGGGGCCTGAAAAAATGGCTGTCAAACGGAAAAGGACTATAGAGTTGCTCGAAAAGCAGATCAGCTTAAACCCTAACGATCCTTTTCCAAGGTTTAACCTGGCTGTTAGCAGATTTGGCGCCGGAGACTTTCGTGTTTCTGCTGAAGAAGCCGAAAGGGCAATTTCTCTTATTGAATCAAGAGGCATAAAAGATCCAGGATACTCCATGATTTATTATATAGCGAGCATGGCCTATTATAATATGAATCAACTGGATAAGGCGGAAAATTCCGCTCTTCAGGGACTGAATTTTTATTATAAAAACCTTGACGCCCTTTTCGCCCTTACAATGATATACGATCGGAAAGAGGATTATTTCAGGACTATAGAATTGGGGACACGCTATCTTGCTCTTCACAAAGAGATAGATAGGACAGAAGTCAAAGGCAACATCGAATATAAAACCTTTGGGAGTCGATGGAACGTGTTGCTCGGCCTGAGTTATGCCTATCACATGACGG
>CAZGIZ010000027.1:0-38020 GCA_964526655.1 uncultured Desulfobacteraceae bacterium
GGAGCATCGGTTTAACCAGGCGATGGATCTGGAACGTCTACAGGTTGCTGCTGAAACCATCATCAGTGATGAACCAGACTCTGAAGACTCAACCACAAGGCAGGCCGAAGAACTTATGCTGGTTGGTACATCAATGGGAGGTGCCCGACCCAAAACGGTTGTGGAATATGAGCAGAACCTGTGGATCGCTAAGTTCAGCAGGCACGATGATCGATGGAACCATCCTCGAGTAGAGCACGGACTGTTAAAGCTTGCTCAAAAATGCGGTATAACAGTGGCAGAAAACAGGATAACAAATGTCGGGAGAAGGGATGTGCTCCTGGTTCGCCGATTTGACCGTGAACGGACGAAAAAAGGTTATCAACGACACCGGATGGTAAGTGCTCTCACCATGCTGCAAAGCGATAACAGCCCAACATCGCGGCAGGACTGGTCTTACATTCTGTTCGCAGATGAGCTCAGACGCGCGAGTAGGATGCCGGAGACTGATCTTCGCGAGCTGTTTGCCAGAATGTGCTTTAATGCGGCAGTTTCCAACCTGGACGATCACCCCCGCAATCACGCCGTTCTGGCAAAGGGCAGGAACTGGCAATTAAGCCCCGCCTTTGATCTGACAGTAACACCAATGGTAGCCATGGAAAGAAGGGATCTGGCTATGGCTTGCGGAGAGAGAGGCCGCTATGCCAACGAAAAAAATCTTTTAAGCCAACATGCCAGGTTCCTGTTAAATGAAGAAGACGCTTCCACGATTTTAAACAATATCGTTGAGACAGTACGAAATTCATGGCAGCCTATAATGCAGGAATCCGGAGTCAGTAAAACTGACTGCAAAATGATCGAATCTGCTTTCCTATACAAAGGCTTTTTCTACTGAGATCAACATAACAATATCAGGCCGTTATAGCTTAACTGCATGTCACTTGTGCAACGATGATACAGAAGGCGTCCCCTTGGGGACGCCAGGTTTTGCTGTCAAAGGAGCTGGAAACTCACCAGCCCTTTATATATGAGGTCCAGGACATCCCGCCGCATTCAGCGGGACGACAGGGGTTCAAATCCCCTTGGGGACGCCATTACACCTACCAACTATGAACCTTTGAGGGTATTCGCGGCTAAATTCAGCAAGATATAGTAGATATTTAGGGAATCAGTTCATCTTCATTTTGCTTTTTTCTGTTTCCCAGGCTGACATCGCTGTAATAACCATAATATACTTTTCTGTTGACACAAAGTTAATCTCAATATATTTGTGCTCTCAGAAAGCGGTTTCTTATCACCTCACCTCACCAACGGGGAAGCCTCGAATGAACATCGACAATGCTATCCTCAAGCTGGAAAACGTCTTCAAGAGTTTTGGAGGACTTCAGGTTCTCCAGGACATCGATTTGCACTTGGAGCGACAGGAAATCGTGGGGCTTATAGGCCCGAACGGCGCCGGCAAATCAACTCTTTTCAATATTATTACCGCAATCTACAAACCGACCCGTGGGGATGTCTACTTACAGGGGAAGAGGATCACCGGACTGGCACCTCACACAATATGCCATCTGGGAATTGCGAGGACCTTTCAGCTTATCAAGGCCTTCCTCAGCATGACTGCCATGGAGAGCGCCCTGGTGGGCGCCACTTTCGGTCATGCGCACGGGAGAAAGGGCGCCCGCAAGAGAGCGTTTGAGGCCCTGGACATGGTGGGGCTGGCTGAAAAGCGAGATACCGTCACCACCCATATGACCCTTTCTGACCGGCGTCTCCTGGAAGTGGCCATGGCCCTCGCTTCCATGCCTGTGGTGACCCTCCTGGACGAGCCTATGGCAGGCCTCAATCCTTCGGAAACCGATAAAGTCCTTGATTTGATCAAGAAAGTGAGGGACGAAAGAAAGATTTCCATTTTATGGGTCGAGCACAAAGTGGACGCTGTTTTTGATATTTGCGACCGCATCATCGTCCTCGATTACGGCATCAAGATTGCCGACGGCAAGCCGGAAGAAATAGCGAAGGACAAGAAAGTCATAGAGGCCTATTTTGGAGAACCTCTTACTTAAGGTAGAAAACATCGACGTCTTCCACGGGGATGCTCAGGCATTGTGGGGGGTTACCTTCAATGTGGAGCAACACAAGATCACCGCACTCCTGGGGGCGAACGGCGCCGGCAAGAGCACGCTTCTGCGTACGATTTCAGGAGCGAATCGTCCCAGCAGGGGCAGGATACTCTATTCTCAGAGCCTGTTGGTTGGGCTCAGGCCAGAAAAGATAACAGCCATGGGCATCTCCCATGTGCCTGAAGGTCGCCGTTTATTTTCCAGCCTGACCGTTCTGGAAAATCTGGAGCTTGGCGCCTATCTCCCCAGTGTGCGTCCCTTGACCAAAGAGTCTCTGGAGCGCGTCTTTGGGCTTTTCCCGGTGCTCAAGAGTCGAATTCATCAATCCTCGGGAACGCTGAGCGGAGGCGAGCAGCAGATGCTGGCCATAGGCAGGGCGCTTATGGCTCGGCCCAACCTCCTTTTGTTGGATGAGCCGTCCCTTGGTCTCGCCCCCATCGTGATCAAGTTGTTGTTCGATACTATCAGGGTGCTCAACCAGGACGGCGTCACCATCCTTTTGGTCGAGCAGAACGTCCGCAAGACCTTGGAGATAGCCGATTACGTTTTTGTACTGAAAACGGGAGTCATGACAATGGAGGGACAGCCCGATCAACTGTTGACCAATCCGGAATTCCGCCGGGCATTTCTTGGAAGAATAGGATAGAAACGTGCACTGGTTTTCGTCGTCCACTACATTTTTTCAGGTTCTCGTCAACGGGGTTTTTCTCGGTTGCATGTATGGTGTTGCGGCCATAGGGCTAAGCCTTATTTTCGGCTGCATGCAGATCATTTTCATCGCCCAGGGCGCGGTGATGATTTTGGCCGCCTACTGCATATTTTGGATGGTTAGTTTCTCGTCCATCAGTCCCTTCTGGGGCTTCCTGTTCATTATTCCCGTCTTTCTAGGATTCGGGTGGGCCATGTACTCAGGACTTTTTCAAAGGGTGGCAAAAACCGGGAAAAACCCGTCCCTTCTTCTGGCGTTCGGGCTCATGGTCCTGCTGGAACAACTTATGGCATTTTTCTTTTCAAGCAATTTCCGCAGCGTGCCGACCAAGTATGCCTCCACGGCGCTGCGCCTGGCCGAGGTCACTTTTTCAGTGAACCGGATTATCGTTGCATTTGTCGCATTCATTTCGACGGCCCTCGTTTTCTTGTTTCTCAGGAAGACCATCATAGGAAAAGCCGTTCGAGCTGTCTCAGAGGACATGGAGGCAGCAGCTTTTCTCGGTATGCGCCCCGAGTGGGTCAGCGCCGTGACCTTTAGCATCGGCATTGCCTTGGCCGGCATCGCCGGCGTAGCAACATGCATAATCTTCCCTTTTGATCCGTACTTCGGATTTATTTTCAGCCTCAAGGCGCTGATCGCTGTGGCTTTCGGCGGGCTCGGAAGCGTGGGAGGCGCGCTTTTAGGAGGGGTGATCCTGGGCGTGCTGGAAAGCTTAAGCGCTTACATCATCGGTGGAGGATGGGCGGACGCAGCCGCTTACGCGGTTTTCCTGCTCGTTCTGATATTTAAACCGGAAGGACTTCTCGGACGCAGTTATGGAGAGAAGGCTTAGGTAAGGAGGATAATGGCGGGCAAGTTCAACCGCAGCAAGGCAGGCTGGGGAATCGGTCTGATCTTTTTTGCCTTTTTCGTAGTCTATCCCTTTTTGGTAAATGCCGAAAGATCGTATCTCGTCTATTTCCTCTATACGACCTTCATCTATATCGCACTTGCCCAGGGATGGAACCTCGCCGGCGGTTATGCAGGCCAGGTCTCCCTCGGGCAGCATGCCTTTTTCGGTGTGGGCTCCTACGTGACGGCCATACTCTGGAGGGCGAAGACAATAGGCTATCTCGACCCGACGGGAATGATCCTGAGCGGCGTGGGAGCGACGGTTCTCGGCATATTGGTAGGGTTGCTTCTCTTGAGCAAGCTGAGGGGCGACTATTTCGCCCTCGGCACCCTGGGCCTCGGCGAAATCCTTCGGGTCGTCGCGATAAACGGAGGGAGCCTTACTGAGGGCCCGGTGGGCATTAACATCGGCTCCGAAGCCTATGTATCGATGACCTACTACTATTTCTTTGCTCTTGCCATTGCCATCGTGGCCCTCGCAGTGGTATTCCTGATGGCGCGATCGTCCATCGGCCTTGCTTTGGTGGCCATCAGAGAAAACGAGGTGTCTGCCGCTGCAAAGGGCGTTAACTTGCTGAAGTACAAAGTGATCGCCTTTGCCGCGGGGGCCTTTGTCACCGGCCTCTGCGGGAGCCTTTATGCTTACTACACGTTTCACATCGATACTTCGGGAGCCTTTAGCTTGGATTGGGTCATCCTGCCCGTTCTCATGACGATTCTCGGCGGCGCCGGAACCTTTCTCGGGCCCGTCCTGGGGGCGTTCATTCTATCCGGGGTCTTCGAGATCGCCAATACCCTGATGCCCCAGCTTCATTCGATTTTTTCTGCGGCATTCATCGTTCTGGTAACACTTTTCCTGCCCGACGGCTTGATAAGGTATATTTCCGGGCACAGGGAAAGGATACTCAGGAGACTGCCGATTTTCCGGTGGATCGCTTAGGGGACTTGAGAATATGGGCAGGAAGAATCACGAGGGAGCGGCGGAAACTACCGGACTGAAGGGAGGTGATAGTTATATCTAATGGTATCGCGGCGATAAGAGGGGTTAGCAAGACGTAACACTTTAGCTCTATGAAAATGCATAAAGGATGACCAATGTGTTTCATGAGGCTAAAATGTTGCCGTGCGACACACAATGCCAAAGTAAGGAGGGTAATAACATGAGAAGAATGACGAAGACGATGCTGTGGCTCGGGTGTTCATTTTTTGTCATAACGCTGATTCTGGCGGTTCAGCCTGCGCAGGCGGCCAAGGAAAGGAAGGAGATCGTGATCGGCACTCACCTCTCCCTGAGCGGCGTCCAGGCCGCGGTCGTGATACACCAAAAGTGGGCGTACGAACGGGCGGTGAGCCAAGTGAATAAAGCCGGCGGCATTTTTGTGAAAGAATACAACAAGAAGCTTCCCGTGCGCCTCATCGAAGTAGATGATGAGTCGGACCCGACCCACGCCGCTGCCGCTGTCGAGCGTCTCATCAAGCGGGACCACGTCGATATGATCCTCAGCGGTCAGACAGGCGCCCTGGCGACGCTTCCCGGTATGGTGACGGCCGAGAAGTACAAGGTTTACTACCAAGGATGCGTCATCTGGCCCGAGCAGTTCAAGGAGCAGCATTTCAAGTGGCCTACCATGTTTTTCTTCGAACCTTTCATCGGCGCTGAGATGCCCTTTGACGTCTGGCAGTCTCTTCCCGAAGATGAACGTCCAAAGAAGCCGGCCGTAATTTCAGAGGATACCTTCGACGGCAAGACCGTAGGGGACGGCTGGGAAATGGTGGGCAAAAAATTGGGGTACGAGTTCGCCCCGCGCGGTGCCCTCACGATTGGGGCAAATGACTTTACTTCCCAGGTGCTCCAAGCCAAAGACGCTGGTGTCGATGCCGTGCTCTGCCTGGCCGATACGCCCCAGATAGTCACCTTCCTGCGCCAGTCGAAGGAGAACAATTTCAACTTCAAATGGTTCCAGGGGATGAAGGGGACATGGTCACCCGATTTCTACAAGGCTATGGGAAAGGACGGGGATTATGTCCTTTGTGACGGCTTCTGGTCGATGGATTATCCGTTCAAGGGGGTCAGAGACTCCGCCAAGGAGTTGGGCGAGGCCTGGCATAAAGAGTTCGGGAACTATTCGGTGACCACCGGCCTCTTCTATGCAAATGCCAACATCCTTTTTCAGGCAATCGAGAAGGCGGGGACCCTCGACGGGGCAAAGGTCCGGCAGGCAGTACTGAGCAACACCTTCGAAACCGTAATGGGGCCGGTCAAGTACGATGAGCAGGGCATCGCCCTCTTCCCCGCCGCAAACTTCCAGTGGTGGGACGGGAAACAACAGCTTATTTTCCCACTCGATCGCGCAACGTGGAAGGCCAAGCCCATGCCGCCCTGGAACAAGCGATAATCTCACTATAGTTCCGCCACCGGCGAGGCGGCCTGGGGCAATCTTAAGGCCGCCTCGTTTATTCGCCTTCGCCAGAATACCCTGCGGCTTGTTGTAGCAAAGCGGAAATCCCGCCGGTTTCTGCGGGGCCGCAGGGATGATCAGTCTTCGCCAAAGGCTTCGACCCGACATGATGGCGAGGTGAACAAGAAGACTTGTCACGTCGAAGTCTTGACGAAGACGGAAGCTCGAAGAGCGCCCGTCCTCCGCAGTAGCCTGCTACGGAGGATGGAAAGGCGGGTTGGCTATGGCGGAATTCCGCTTGATACCCCATCGCAAGCGGTGGGGAGCTTCATTTGAGATCCTGTGCTGGGAAGTCAAAGAGAAACGTGGGTCCTGCGCTTTTGCGAAGCCATCCCGAAGTATAAAAGGCCCCGGAAAATAGTGTTCGTTAATCAAATGAAAGATCGGGTTCATCTTCCAATGGAATCTTTGGTCGCGGTGTCCGGTAATCCGCCCTTGTATTGACGGGGATCCGGCTGTTCGGCAATACCACGGGCTCCTGGACAAAATCGTCTATGGACTGCCAGTTGATCCTGTGCTGATCAAGAAACTCCCGGTATATGTTCCTCCAGTTCCGTTTGACCCCGCTGAGATGGGTCTGGGCGACAAGGGCGATACGGTCTTCCTTGAAATCGAACAGGAGTTTCCTGAGGTCCTCGGGGGTCTCCCCCCGGCACCACAGGGACTCATCACATAAAGAACCTGTACCGAGTTGTTTGGAGGGGACATTGCTGACCGATATAATGCGGGCGTTATACTCCTCGGCCTTGTACACCACTGCTCTTGCTCCCGCTGTCCCGCGGGCCATGACGTAATCGATCCCGAGCTTATCTGCAATCTGCAGGGTACTTTCATCATAGGCGAAATATTTGGAGCCGAATACGCGCGTCGATTTGCCGGAGCATACATCGAGTTTTTCTTTCAACCGGCTCATGATCTCATACTGGCCGTCGTAATCTACTTCCCAGAAAGGCTGTTCATTATAGGAACACCCCACCTCAAAGCGTCTTTCGGAGATGTCTCTCACCAGATCGTAAAATTTGTCCACCATGTATTCATCCAACATAATCACCGCCGGGATCTCTCTTTTTTCCAGCTCATCAATCCAGTGGGTCAATCCCCGATGATTCCTGCGGTCTATGATCAGGAAAAGGCCCCGGGTGCGGTCAGGGCTTGTATTCATGATTTCCTCCATTTTTCTTTACCCCTCTTAATTCTTGCCAGTTTCGATACACCTTATCCATAAACTCCATACTCCTTGGTGAAATCCATCATAGCTTTTATGTTTTCGGGTTTGGCTTCATCAATTGTTGCCCCGGCATCTACAATGAGACCTCCCCCTTTTCCGGCAACGTCAATAAGATTTTTGCAGTAATCTTTTACTTCCTGGGGAGATCCGACGCATAGTAAGGAATTGGGAACATTTCCGGATATGCACGCGACATCACCTAAAACCTCTTTTGCCTTTTTCATGTCCACCTTCTCAAAATGATAAAGCACTTTTCCTTTTGGCACATCACTTATCGTTTCCAAGCGCGATGTATAACCGCCCTCCGTGTAGGGATAGGGTATAAGTCCCGCGTCAATGATTCCCATTATGAGCTGTTTTAGAAAAGGCCAATAGAAAATTTTATATTGTTCCATAGACATGAATCCTTCAGCGCCCTTATGAAGAGGTATAAAAACCATAGGAATTCCACCGGCCGCAGCTCTACGAGTTGCCACCCGTATCATGACTCGTGTTGCCTTTTCAAGCGCTTCAAGTATTTTATCGGACCTTCGATACATATCTATCATCATTCCACGGCTTCCTCTGAAATTATCTCCAATAAGATCAAAGGGCGCGTACGTAGCCACAAAGAAAAAAGAATTAAAACCGAGATCCTTCATTTCCTGATTAAATGACCGGAGATGAGTAACCCATTTCAATGATTCCCGCGCTGCCTTTAAGAGGGTTTGAAATGCCTCTTGAATTTCCGGCGTACCCATTGTTGCCAGGCCCGCGCTGGGGGCGCCGTAATAATAAAATTGATCTATTATGCCCGGAAGATTGCTAAAGGGTTTCAGTGCACCATATATGCGCGGCATGTATTTCATGATCATCCAATCCGATGGATTGTCTATGAATTCATCATACTCATCCGGCGGCATATATTCCCCTTCTACAAACTGATACACATAGTTGGGCTGCACGCCATGGCCGGGCCATTTGAGTTGCTTAAGGTCCAGGGTTTCCAGGACAGGGCCTGAACGGAAAAGGGCGGGACCCGGATACATATCCGGCTCAAAATCAATAATCGTTTTCTTATAGGCCTGATACGCTTTTTTATAGTCATACATCGCTTCTTGACAGGTGATCCCGGCATAGTAAGCTGCGAAAAATTCAAAACACGGTATTAAGGGAACTCTGTCGGGCACTCTCAGTTCAATGGCGTCTTTTACCCTTTTTTCTCTCTCTTTACCAAGCTCTTCAGCTGTTTTTTCCATTTTTTCGCTCCTGTATATTTACAGAGTTAATAATTGACGACAAGGACCACCTGGGCGTAATCTCGGCGTTCATTGGGCCGACGACCGTCCGTGCTGATGTCTGGGCCAAAGGCGGGCCGACATCCTTCCAAAATACTCTGAAACAGTATATGTAAATGGTTCAGGACCCGGTTTGGAAATGTGATCGGATTTTCCGGATTACTTTATCAGATTTGAGCGTCAATAGCAAAGCCGGCCTTAACCCCATGATCCCGAGATAAAAAGACTTTTATAAGAAAGGAGTCAACCTCATTTTTTCCGTCTTTGGACCGGTAAAGGACCCTGGATTCCTCCTGAATATAGTTCATTCTCTCCTGGGAAAAGGAGGCACGAATAATGTGCCGGGCCAGGTTCTCCATGGCCTCCTCACCGGGTTGAATTCTTGGTCCACAATACACGTTAAACCCGGAATGTCGCCAGCCCATCATCACATCGATCAGATCTTCTGTAATCTTTTTTCCTCAGATCTTGCACTTTGCATGTTGCCAAAAAGGTTCATACCAGGTAAATTCTGGGGACGACAGTACATTTTTCCGGTTGACATTAATAAATGCATTTTATAGGTATATATTATGGATAGTAACTTTAAAAAATTATTCATCTATTTAAGGAGGTTTAAAACGCTGCCGAAGTGGAGCCCGGATTTTCGGGTTTATGGCGGATTTTTAGTAAAACTATAAAGAGGGCTGCCCACGAATATCGTAGAGCAGCCCTTTTTTATTCCTCTCCCGTGGAAATAGGGAAGGGCGGTAATAAAAACGTATTCATGAAAGAAAGGAGAAAATATGGCAATTGAAAGATGCAAACACGGAATGATCAAGAATCAGTGCGGTGTGTGCAGGAAGTGGGAAGAACGGCACTGGACACAAAAAGAGGAGACCGAGCCGGACAATTACGCATTTGAAAAAAAGAAAAAGGCCGGGGTCTGATTCATAACTCTCCAAGATAATATCAGAAAAACGGCATTTAAGGGCGTTTGAAATTATGGTTCAAACGCCCTTTTTAATGAATGGGGCAAGCCCGGGATAAAAGATGGAGAAGTCTTGCAACAGACAATTTCATGCTATTTATCCAAAATGCCAAAACTGGCAAAATGGATAAATAGCAACTTACACAGGGTTTCACAGCCCCAGCAGTCGCTTCTATGCCATGAATCACTTGACAATAACGAAGACATAACCATAATAAGGTTAAAACTTAAATGCGTAACATCTGTACATGGAGAAGCCATGCCAAATATAACCTTAAGTGTTGATGATGAGATAATAAAAAAAGTTCGTAAAATTGCCGTTGACAAAAATACTACCCTGACCCAAATGGTAAGGGATTTTCTCAGGACAGTCGCTGAGCGGGATGAAGCCAGAAAAATACAATCCTTGAGGGAGCTTGAGGAGTCCTTTATCGACATGAGCCGGGATATGGGGAGACGGACCTGGAGCCGCGAGGATCTATATGAGCGATAGGGTCCTGCTTGATACGAATATCCTCGTATATGCATACGATAAACATGAGCCGGAAAAACAGATCAAGGCACAGGATATTCTTAAAACCGCGATAAAAGAAGATTCTGCAATTCTCTCGGCCCAGATCCTTGGTGAGTTCTTCGTGGTGGTTACCCGTCGGATAAAGGAGCCCTTGTCAATCAATGATGCTGAAAAAATCATTGACATCCTGACTGTCCTACAGGTTGCCGAGATAGACCGGTCGCTTGTAAAAATGGCAATTGGCACACAAAGGGATTATGGCATCTCCTATTGGGATTCCCTTGTTGTGGCGACTGCGGAACGCGAAGGGTGCAAAAAAGTCCTGTCAGAAGACCTAAACGACGGTCAAATTTACAATGGGGTGCTCATAGAAAATCCTTTCAAGCTTTAATCACATAATATTATCCAATTGAAGCCGCACAAGACCGCGGGTCTTGCAATAAATAATTTCGTAACTTCTCAATAAGTTCGGGCAAACATAACTGGATTCACCGATTAATCGGCATCTTCGACGGGCCGGAGTTTATCCCGCACTTGATGCGGGACCGGAATGACCTTGCAAGTAACATGCTGTCATTCCTGCGAAAGCAGGAATCCAGAGATTTTACTGACTGCTGCTTTATCAAAATATGCCTTGCTTATTGAGAAGATACATAATTTCAGCCTATTTATCGGAAATGCCAAACTTATTCAGCAGGAAAGGCGATTTTATCTTCATAGAGTTCATGAAAACCACAGTTCCTAAATGATAGACAAACCTGAAAAGAAATGAAAAAAGAATGCCAATAACCTGATCATAAAAAATTTCTCAGGGTGAAAGGGTTGGAGATATTCGCCGGATCTCCTTTATAAGATCGAAATGGGAATCAGTGGAAAGAATCTCCTTTATGTCATGATGTATCATAGTTGCTGCGTGAACAGCATCGCGCGGGGTTATGCCCGCATATTTTTTTAGGAGGTCCAATGCGAGATCCGTATCCTTGAGCGTAACCGGCAGAATCTCCGCACAGATCTCAACTGTAGAAGTATAGGCCGCCTCACCCTGAGGGTATCTCTTAAGAGAAAAAAATCGGTACAGTATCTCCTGAAGCACCTCAGTATTTGTAACAACTTGTATTAGCCCGTGTTTTATTTTTTCAAGTACTATTCTGCATGGCTCCCTAAGAGGGTGAGGTCCTCCAATGGAGTACATGATCACATTCGCATCGATGAATTGACCGGACGATGATTTCATTGGCAGGAATATTTGGTCTTTTTATATTCAGCTTCCCACGCCTGGTAATTTTCTGGAACAGGTTGTTCCGGTAAAGACAGGAGCCGATCAACTGCATTGGAGATACGACGCTGGTTGGCCTGTTTTAGATGATATTCTTCGATGGCTTCTCGAACCAGGGCACCCAGTTTTTTTTTCTGTTGTGCGGCGATTTCTTCCAGGTCCCGAAACTGCTCCTCAGTCAATAATACCTGGATCTTTTTTTGATATTTTGGCATATTTATCCTTATTGAATGGATGACTAATAATATGGAAAAAATAATCTTTTGTCAATAGTATTGATTTGGCTGTATTTTCTTGACCCAAGCTTGCTTTGGATACTAATAATATTAAGACTATTCAAAACATAAAAGGATAAATTTACTATGAAAGATAATGATAACAGATCAAAACCGATAACAGACCTGACAATACGGCGCCTGTCCTCCTATCTCAGGACCCTGGACATACTGGAAAAGACAGGTGTTAAGATAATATCTTCCAAAAAACTTGCTGACATTGAAGGAATCAGCGATGGCCTGGTCAGAAAGGATCTCACCCTCTTCGGTTCCTTCGGTATAAGGGGAACCGGGTATCACGTGTCCCCCCTGAAGAGACACGTCACCAGAATTCTTGGATTGGACAGAAGATGGAACATTGTGCTTATCGGCACGGGAGAGACCAGCAAAATATTCCTGGATTCGGAGGCCTTTCAGAAGAAAAATTTTCAGGTCATTAAGATATTTGACAAAACTCCCGAACTTATTGGAAAGAAGCTGGATAATCTGGTGATTTCCGATATGAATAACCTTGAGAATGAGATCGATCCCAAGATCGTCGATCTGGCCATAGTGGCTGTTTCACCGCCCGATGTGCAATCGGTCATTGACCGCCTCGGGAAAATAGGCATTAAGGGCGCCCTGTACTTTGCCTCAAGGTCGGTTGCCGTACCAAAGAACATGGTGGTCCGAAATCAGGACGTGTCAATTGAGCTGGGTACGCTCACCTATCACATTTCCCGGAAAGTGCCCGGATAACCGATTGGCATCGATCATAGGTGCAGACGCAACAACTTGAGATGACCTTTTCCAATGGAGGTTTTAAGGAGGCCAAAAGGACCCATCCTTGACTCATCAGACTAATTTTCCTATAATATTTTGAACGTCCAATATAAAGGCAATCATTGATTAACCCAAAGACAAAATACTCGGCTGGAAAGTCCATGGAAATAAACAATTGAGGCTGGTAACCTGTTTGTAAAAACCGCGCTTCAGAGGAGGAGATCATGAAAAGATATCTATACATGACGATAATATCCTTTGTCTTTTATATGGGCCTTGGGACAGCTTCCGCGACCACATTTGATTTCTGGACCTCCGAGACACAGTCTGATCGAGTAAGGACCATTCAACTCCTTATGGATACCTTTCAGGCCCTGAATCCTGATATTACTGTCAATCTTGTCCCGATTGATGAAAATGACATACCCTCTCAAATGGCTGCTGCGGCTGCGGCCGGCAATTTGCCCGGCCTGGTAGAGGTGAGTTCAGAGTTGACCATGGCCTTTGGTGAGGAGGGGATACTTGACATAGCCGGCACCACAAACTTGGTCAATCAGATCGGCGCGGGCCGCTTCTACCGGGGTGCGTTGAAAATGGTGGAGAGCCGCGACCCTGGAAAGTATTACGGGCTTCCCTTTCACGGCTGGGTTCAGGGCATATGGTACAGGGCCGACTGGTTTAAGAAGGCAGGTCTGGAACCGCCCAATAACTGGGAAAATATATTGAATGCCGCCAGGACCTTTTACAGGCCGAAGGAAAATCAATACGGGATTCTGGTAGGGACCAAGGCCGAAAATTATGCGGAGCAGTGCTTTACTCATTTTGCCCTGTCAAACGGGGCCCGGGAATTTAACTCCGAAGGTAAGCTCATATTTGACTCCAAGGAGATGTTGGATACCCTTGAGTACTATGCCCGGCTCGCGAAGTACAACCCACCAGGGCCTCAGACATGGCGCGCCCGTGACTATTATCTACAGGGAAAAATGGCCATGTTTTTCTATTCCACCTATATCATGGATGACCTTGCCCTGGCGGAGGTCGCCGCTGGATCACTCACCAGCGAGAATTTCCCTGAACTCAAAGGGGCCGTCTTTGATCCCGAACTTGTGGACAACACGGGGGTTGCCACGACAATCACGGGGACTCGGCCCGCGGGCTACGGATCCATAGTGGCGTTAGGCCTTGTGAAGCAGGGCTCAAAGGAAAAGGATGAGGCAGTGCAGAAACTGGCCCGCTTCCTTTATGAGCCCGACGCGTATATTACCTTTCTTCACATGGCCCCCGGGGGAATGAACCCCATGCTCAGGGACATAGCGTCCATGCCCGAATATCTCAATGACCCGAAAGGGGTATTTAAGCGCTATGGCCGTGAAAAAATAGAGGAAATCATCTCAGGCCTGGACAATATAGGATCCTTTACAATCGTTGACGGCCGGACCTTTCCCGACTCCGGGAAGATCTTCGCCAAACAGATTATCCCGAGAATGATCTATGCAGTCACCATTGAAGGCAAAGACCCCAAGGATGCCATCAAAGGGGCTGAAAAAGAGATGATGGAAGTGATCAATGAATAGGGGTAAGAACTCCCCGGGATACATATGGTTGTTGCCGCTTTAAGTTCAATGGTTCTCTGTACACCCATGGCGCAAGGCTTAGCCGCCGTCGCCGGAGGCTATGGCGGGACAGGATGGCGGGCCAAGAGGCGCAGGGCTCAGGGCCGACATGAACCCTTTACGGATTTTACAGTAGGCCTTTTGCCTTGAGCCTTAAGACTTGCGCCCAGGATCATTTGGTTTTTTCATGAACATCTCCCTTGCGCAACGCGAATCCAGGCTCGGGTGGAAGCTGATCGCCCCCAGCATAGGGGTCATCGGCCTCCTGATAATCTATCCGATACTCTATAATATCTATCTGAGCTTTTTCGACGTAAAGCTGACGGGAGAAAAACTATTTATAGGCCTTGCCAATTATGAAAGGCTCCTGAAAGACTCCGCCTATTACGGATCACTTTTAACCACCATTATCTACCTCGCGGGGACCATAGCAGGTTCGACCATTGTGGGACTGGCAGTCGCGCTCCTGATGAACCTGAAATTCCCCTTCAGGAGCGTCGTCCGGACCATTATTCTCCTTCCCTATTTTGCCCCGGTCATATCCGTTGTCTTTGGCTGGCAGTTTATATTTGACCCGGTCAACGGCATATATAACCATGTGGTTGTGGAGATGCTCAACCTGACTAATCATCGATACAACCTTATCGGGAATCCGGGGACCGCCCTGATTGTCGTGATTCTATTTGATACCTGGAAGCACTTTCCAATCTCTTACCTGTTGATAATATCCAAACTCCAGTCCATAAACAGGGACCAGTATGAGGCTGCCGCCATGGACGGGTGCGGGCCCCTGGGCCGTTTTTTGCATGTCACGCTCCCCGAGATCTACTTTGTCCTGGGCACCCTGATAATTCTCAGGCTGATCTGGAACTTCTATAAATTCGAAGATGTCTTCCTGCTGGCGCCCAATGTCCTGACCCTCCCTGTCTTCACCTACTATACGGCCTTCACGGGGATCGTCGATCAGGGACTGGCCGCTTCCATATCCGCGATCAATTTCCTGATACTTTCGTTCCTGATCATTTTTTATGTCAAAAAGGTGCTTAAGTGGTAAAAAAAGATGTTTGGTAAAAGGACTTTCCTACAAAATTCACTGCTCGCGCTGGCCATCTGCGCGCTACTGTTTTTTTGCCTGTTTCCCTTCATACAGATCCTGTCAACGTCTTTGAAGTACCAATTTGACTGGGGGAATCCTTCGTTGATCCCGATAAAAATAAATCTGGGGGCCTACAAGGAGCTCTTGGGAATTAAAAAAGCCCAGGATTCCAGGATACCCGAAACCATAAAGAAGCTCCTAAATAATCCCCTGCTCACGGAGGAAAAGAAGGAGGCGATCCTTGCAAAGTACAGGTCCACAGGCGATGTCTTTCCCTTTCTCAGGTATTTCCTGAATTCTTTCCTTCTTTCCGCGTCCGCGGCGACGGTCTCCATGCTCCTGGCCGTGTTCGGGGCCTATTCATTGAGCCGGCTCAGATTCAGGGGGCGGGTTATCATCCAGAGGGGCGTCCTCTTCGTCTATATGGTCGGCGGCGTCCTCTTGATGGTCCCTTTATACCAGATGAGCGTAAAGGTGGGTTTGGCCAAGTCTGTCTGGGGCTCCTTGCTGAGCCTGTTATTGATATATATAATACAGACACTCCCTGTCTCCCTCTACATGTTAGGCAACTATTTTCGAACAATTCCCTATTCATTTGAGGAAGCCGCGGCAATGGACGGCTATTCAAGGATACAGGCCATATTAGTTATCATCATGCCCCTTTCAGTGCCCATGCTCATCACGGTGTTCGTGTACTGCTTTATAATCGCCTGGAACGAATACCTCTTCGCCTCCGTGTTTTTGAAACAGTTCCATGATTTTCAGACCCTGCCCCTGGCCCTTCAATCTTTGTTTGTCTCAAAAAACGCCATATGGGACAGGATCATGTCCGCCTCCATGCTGACGCTGATTCCCGTGATAGTCTGTTTCATGTTCGTGATGCGTAACCTTACCGGTGGCCTGTCAGAGGGGGGTGTGAAGGAATAATCATGGCAAGCGTGAGACTCAAGGCTATACACAAGAGCTTCGGAGATACGGAGGTCCTCCACGACATCAACCTTGCCGTAGAGGAAGGGGAGTTCGTGGTCCTGGTGGGGCCCTCGGGCTGCGGGAAGAGCACCACCCTGAGGCTCATAGCCGGGCTTGAAGATGTTACGAAAGGCGAAGTGATCATTAACGACAGGATAGTAAACAGGGTTGAGCCCCACCATAGAAATATAGCCATGGTGTTTCAGAATTACGCCCTCTATCCCCATAAAAACGTGAGAGAGAACATAATCTTCGGGTTGAGGAGGGCCAGGGCGCCGAAGGAACTGATTGAAGAAAGGCTGAAAAAGGCCTCAAGGATACTGGAATTGACGGACCTGCTTGACAGGAAGCCGGCCCAGCTCTCGGGGGGCCAGAGGCAGCGCGTGGCAATGGGCAGGGCACTGGTGAGGGATGCGGACGTCTTTCTGTTCGATGAGCCCCTGAGCAACCTTGACGCCAAGCTGAGGCACCAGATGCGTACCGAAATAAGGCGCATCCACAGGGAATATAAGACGACCAGCATATATGTGACCCATGACCAGGTAGAGGCAATGACCCTTGGGGACAGGGTCGTGGTCATGAGGGACGGGTTTATAGAACAGCAGGGGAGCCCCATGGAAATCTACCTGAGGCCGGACAACATCTTTGTCGCCACCTTTATCGGCGCCCCTTCAATGAACCTGCTGGATGCGAGGCTTTTTCCCGGGTATGTGGAATTTGAGGGGCAGAAGATCTCCCTTGGAAACAGGATCAATATTGATCGGATCCTGACAGGGGAAAAGGGCATGGATGTCAAGCTTGGGATCAGGCCCGATTTTTTTCTTGATGAAGAGTTCACGGGCGGGGAGTCGTCTTTATCCAGGATCAGTGATGTAGAGGTCGATCTTGTGGAACCCCTGGGTTTTGACAAGGAGCTTGATGTAAAGGTGGGCAGTCAGTCCTTCAAGGCGAGGCTGGACCTGAGGACCGCGGCGAGGGAGGGAGACATCCTCAACCTCTGCTTTGACATGGACAGAGTCCATTTTTTCGACCCGGACACGGAAAAGAGGCTGCCTATTGGGTAGCCGACACCTCCAGGCAGAGGGTTCCACCATAAAACCCTTCACAATGGTCTTGTGAATGTGCCTATAGAGGTTTGGCCTCGTCGATGAGCATTATGGGGATGTCGTCCTTAATCTCATAGAGGAGCTTGCAGTTGTCGCAGATCAGACCGTCCCCGGCCTCGTTGAGATATATGTCCCCCTTGCATTTCGGGCAGGCCAGAATTTCAAGCAGTTCTTTGCTTAACGCCATGATTTCACTCCTTTGAATTCTCAAATATTCAGGTTTATACTTAAACTTGTTTTCATAGGTCAAGCTGATTTTCAATCGCATCAAGGACCCCCCGGATGTCCGGATTGTTGCAGAGCCTTCTGTCGCACCTCCTCTTAAAGCATGGCCCGCAGGGGGGTGAGATCTGGACGGTCCTGTCCGACGGCCTTCTGGGTCCCGAGTAGTCGGCCGATGAGGGGCCGTAATAGGAGACTGTTCCCGTTTTGACGGCGCTTGCCGCGTGGACCGTGCCCGTGTCGGGCCCGATTACCAGGCGGGACATCCTCAATACCTCAAGAAAGACATCGATGGGGAGATCGCCCAATTCCCTAACCGTGCATCGGGCATGTTCAGCGATCTTCTTTGCCCTGTCCCTTTCAGCGTCGCCCGACCAGGACAGCACGGGAGTGACACCATATTGGTCCACGAGATCGCAGAACCGGGCTATGGATCCCTCATCCAGCAGCTTTGTCTCCCAACCCCCGCCTGCAGCGATAATCGCAAATTTTTTGGGGGCCAGGCCCATTCGATCAAGGGCGCGCCTAGCCGCCTCTGCGGCCCCGGCATCCCTGGGAAGGTATGGGAAAATAATCCTCGAAACCTTTATGTTGAGGGCCCTTTCCAGGAGCCCGATCGTCTGATCGACCACGTGGCCGGGAGGGACTGAAAAGGTCTCGTCGAGCAGATACGCGCTGTGCCTCTCCCTTATGAAGCTGGAATCCCTTGAGAATCCTATTCTCCGGTCCGATCGGGCGATCCTGGCAAGTATGGCGCTCCTGATCAGGCCGTTGATGTCTATGACCAGGTCATACCTCTCCCGCCTCAGGCTTAAAAGGAAACGGGATAGTTCCTGCCTGGTTTTCCTCCTGAAAGGGGATCTCCTCCAGGATTTCGTGTCCGTGACAATTATGTTATGGACTCCGGGGCACATCTTCAGGATGGGGCTCCACTTCTCTTCGATCAGCCAGTGCAGCTCCACCTCTCTCCCCGTCCTTTCAGAATACTCCTTGAAAAACCGGATGACCGACAAGGAATGGATAATGTCCCCGAAGGCACTCTGCTTTATGATAAGGACGCGCAGCAATATTGCCCCCTACTCCCCATTCCTCTTTTTCCTGGAGAGGATCCAGCGAACCGCGTCAAGGAGGTCTTCCGCGATATAGACAGGTTTGAGAGAACTTTCAGGGAGAATAAATTCTATCTCCCCTAAACCGTATCCCGTCTTTACGAGTATCCCTTTCAGGCCTGAACGCTCGGCAAATTCCAGGTCTGTGTGGCGATCCCCCACCATATAGGAACCCTCCATATCTATATCAAAGGCCTCGCGCGCCTGGTCGATAAGACCTGTCTTTGGCTTTCTGCAGTCGCAGTCGTGACAGTATTCAGGCAAGGGCCCGGCGGGGTAATGGGGACAGAAGAATATCCCGTCAATTCTGGCTCCCCTCTTTTCCAGGGATTTCCTTAAATAGTCATGGACACTTGTAACGAGGTCCATTGGAAAGTAGCCTCGGGCCACCCCTGACTGATTGGAGACGATAATCGCTAAGAAATCGTTTTCATTCAACAGCCTTATGGCATTCTGCACTCCAGGAAGGAGCACGAATCTGCTCAAATGGTTGATATATCCCATCTGTTCATTGATGGTCCCGTCACGGTCCATAAAGATTGCCGGTCTTTTCACTGGGTCTCCTCCCTTAACCTTTCCATCTCTTTCCATACGTCTTCAGGTGTAATGCCAAGCATGCAGCTGAAATCCGAGGGGCATTCTGGTCTGAGGCATGGCGAGCAATCGACCCTGTTGCGCACCACCCTTGCCGATCCACTCAGGGGCCCTGTGGCCGAAGGGTCCGTTGATCCGAATATCGCCACCGTTGGAACTCCGAGGGCCGCGGACACATGCATGAGACCGGAGTCGTTGGTCACGAAGAATCCGCATCTCTTTATCAATGCCATGGCCTGCCTGAGGCCTGTCTTCCCGCACATGTTCAGGGGAGCGTATTTCATGGAGGAGGCCACCAGTCCGCAGATCTCCTTTTCGCCTGGACTGCCCATTATGACCGCCTTTGCGCCCCACCTCTCCCTTGCCAGGTCGCCTATAACCGCGAATCTATCCGAAGGCCACCTCTTGGCAGGGCCGAAGATCGCGCCCGGGCCCAGGCCAATCAAAGGATCCTCCCTTTTGATGCCTTCCGATAAAAGGAGAGAATGGATTTCTTCCATTTCCTCGTCGCCTATTGAAAGGACGGGGTAACGACTCCCTGCCTCCCAGCCCATGGCCCTCAGGATCGAGAGGTAATACTCGACCTGGTGGGATTTGAGGCCCCCTTCATTCCTCGATAGGGGATGTGTCAACAGGAATCCCCTGCCGCCTGTATTGTAACCTATCCTGAACCTTACCCCGCCTAAATAGGCGAGGAGGGCCGCCTCAAAGGCGTTCTGGAACAGGACGGCCATGTCAAATCCTGTCCTGCGGATAATCCCGGCGACCCTGATAAACTCCATAAGGTCGGATGGATAGCCGTTTCCCTTTTTCAGGGGGATGATCCTGTCCACGGATGGGTGGCGCTCGATAAGGGGAATAACCCAGGGCCTGGCTATTACCGCGATCTCGCTTTCAGGAAAATTCGCCCTTATGGCTTCAAGCGCGGGAAGGCTTATCACCATGTCGCCGACCCAGTTGGTGGCCCGAACCATTATACTGCGTATCTCCGCCCTGTTTATTCGCCTTTGCCATGATACCCTGTGGCTTGATATAGGGATCAATGGCGAGGCGAACGCGCCGAAGCTCAAAGAGCGAAGGCGGGTTGGCTTCGGCGGAATTTCGCTTGACATCCCGCCGCTTACGGCTGGGAGCTTCATTGCTCTATGGTCTGTGACGACACTCGACATACACTACACTACTTCCTGTTCCTGCAAATAAACATCCAGTCTTCCCGATGAATGGATGGAAACAGGGCCGAATCCTTCCTGAAGACACGGATCTCCTCCCGGATATCAAAGTATCTGCTTATGAGCCTTTTTATGCTTTTAAGTGTGTATGAATAGGGATGGGCGTCTTCCCTGAAAAAGGGCAACCATCTCTCGATAAACCCGCGGATTTGAGCTATCCTGGGAGGGTGGAGGAAATTACCAAGCATAAAGACGCCGTCCCCTTTCAGGATACGCCGAATCTCATAAAGGACACTATCGGGATCTATCATGTGGTCCAGGGCGTTGACGCAGAGGACCAGGTCAAGGCTGTTGTCCCGGAAAGGGATATTCTCAGCTATGGCGCAGATCTTGCCGTCCCGGGGCATTATATCCTGATGGGTCCTTGCATAGGAATTCATAAGGGGATCCAGATATGACTTGATCCCCCTTGTAAATAACCGGGCCGGACAGGTAGGGCCGCAACCCACATCCAGGATCTTGGAATCCGGTTTCAGTCCCTCTGATATCCTTTTCATGACAGGGCCGTACCTGGATGATACCCGATCCATCTGGGGGCCCAAAACTCCCTGCCGCTGCCAGAAGGAGTCCTCCTTGGACTGTGCCGAGTACCACCTTTCTTCTCTTTCTCCTTTATTTTTCATAATAAAATCCCCCGGCATAATAAATCGCTGTTCACAGTTAGCGCTCATCCCTGGACTAATGTTTTTGGATTTCCACCCCCCATAAAGGGCTACTGCGGGGGACGGACGCGCTATCAGCTGTCAGCATTCAGCTATCGGCAAAATATTTTAAAAATAAGGATTTGGCTGACTGCTGATTGCTGACCGCTGAGGGCTCTATCCAGAAATTGGCTGTTTCTGGATGGACTATACTTAATTCACCCCTGGTCCTGGAAGCGGGTGATAGGGCCTTGTCTTCCAGCGCATGTGGAACCAGAACCATTGCTCAGGATACCGCCTAATGTAGTCTTCTATGACTTTCGTGAAAAGGGCGGTATTTTCCTCGATATCCCTTGTCTTATCGCCAGTCCTTATCAACCGGACCTCTTCGCAGAAAACAATGGAGTATCTGCCGTCTTCCCGCCTTAGGGCAAAGGTCGGGATAACCGGCGCGCCGGTCTTCAGGGCCAGGAGGGCAAGTCCCTTGTTGGTGCAGGCCCATCTCCCAAGGAATTTTACGAAGACTCCGGCATACCAGTCCACATTCTGGTCCAAGAGGATGCCTACCATCCTCTTCTGTTTTAAGGCCTCAAGCAGCTTCCTCATGGCCTTCTGCTTGGGTATCATCTCAGCGCCGAACCTTGACCGGAGATCATTGATGACGCGGTCCAGGGGCCGGAAATCCAGGGGCCTCATTACCACGGAGAGGTTCCCGAAGCCTATGGACAGTGCCGCGCACATTATCTCCCAGTTTCCGAAGTGGCCTGTCAGGATAAAAACCCCTTTTCCTTTGTCGAGGGCGTCCTGGAGGATCTCCCGGTTGACGAAGGTGACATACTTTTTAAGATTTTTTTCATTCATCCTGAAGATGTGCGGGACCTCAAAAAGCATCTGTCCGAAATGGAGAAGCACCCTCCTGTTCAACCTCTCCGCGCCGCTTCTTCCCAATGAATCACCAAGGTATTTTTGGATGTTGTCAAGGGACACCCTGATCCTTTTCAAGGGCAAAAATGAAAAAAGGCCTCCCAGCATCTTTCCCGCGAACCGGCCCAAGGGGAGAGGTATATAGGACATCAGCCCGACAATGACGCGGAGTAATCTATAGGTCATGATTTCAATCCGATTTTTTCCCCGGCTTTTTTCCTGACCATGCTGAAGAACGTCTCCTGTCCTGACAAAATTGAGAATCTGATTGTCAGATATCCCAGGTCATCATAATCGGGAAAGACGCTCTCCAATCGCACCCAGTCCTTTTCCGTGGTAATCAGGTAGTCGGCTCCGGTCTGCTCCTTCATATCCTTCAATTCCCTGATTTCCCGGGGGATGAAGCGGTGGTGATCTCCAAAATTCCTGAAAAACACTATTTCGGCTCCCAGATCCATGAGGGTCTTCCTGAAGGTCTCGGGGCGGGCTATGCCCGCAAAGGATACGACGCGCTTCCCCTCTAAAAATCCCGGCTCATGGACCGTGTTCCTGAAAGGAAAGGCCACCTTTTCGGGGACATGATCGCTCTTAAATACTTTTTCACCCTTCAGCGTCTCTTCGATCATATCATGGGCGTCATCTCTGGGCCGGCTTTGACCTGCCCTGGTCAGGATAACAAGGTCAGCCCTTTTCAGGTTACAGGCAGGTTCCCTGAGGGGGCCCCTGGGCAGGAGGCGCCCGTTTCCAAAGGGCCTGGCAGCATCCAGGAGCAGAATATCAAGGTCCCTTTTAAGGGCAAGGTGCTGAAAGCCGTCGTCGAGGATAAAAAAGTCGGCCCCGAAATTTTTAGAGGCGATTAGACCGGCCTGATAACGGTCCTTTGCGACTATCACAGAGGCTCCCCTGAGTCTCCTCGCCAGGAGAAAGGGCTCGTCCCCAGCCTTGTCAGGTCCGGCATTTATATCATTCCCGTCCGACAAAACCAGGACCCCGGACCTATGGCTCCCCCTGTACCCCCTTGAGAGGACTGCCACATTATATCCCTCGCCGAGTGCCCACTCCGCCAGCATGCAGGTCGCCGGGGTCTTGCCTGTCCCCCCCACTGTCAGGTTGCCGATGCTCACCACAAAGCCGGGAAGGGACCTCTTTGATTTTCCCTTAAAGACTGCAATCCTGAACCCTACTCCCGCTCCATAGAGGAAGGACAGTAGGGTAAGAAAGGACAGAGAGGGCCGGCATAATCTTTCCTCATGCCCCTTTGACCAGTCAGGCAGCTTCAATGAGACCTCCGATACGATCCATGACGCGTCTCAGGGCCCCGCTGTTCCTTTCCACAACCTCCTTTGCCATGGAACCCATCCTGTCCTCCCTCTCCTTATCAGAGAGGAGGCCTTTCATGGTCTTAAAAAGGTCATCCCCGTCCTTCACCCTCGCGCCTCCTCCGGCATCAAGCAGGAGCTGAGACATCTGGACAAAATTGTGGGTATGGATCCCGAAGAGCACGGGGCAGCCGAATCCGGCTGGTTCCAGGAGGTTATGTCCGCCCACGGGTACCAAGCTCCCGCCCACAAAACTTATTTCCGCTAACCCGTAGATCCGGCCCAACTCCCCCAGGGTATTCAGGATAAGCACCTCCCAGGGGTCGGCCGTGTCCTCCCCAAGATCCTTTCTCGTCCTGACTGTAATCCCTTTTATCCTGCACAGCCTCTGTATATCATCCGCCCTGTCAATCTTTCTGGGAGCTATAATAAGGCGGAGGGCGGTAAAAAAGGACCTGAGCCGTTTATAGGCCTCAAGGAGGATCTCCTCTTCCCCATCATGACTGCTCCCCGCGACCCACACCCTGTCTTCAGGGCTCAAATTCAGGAGATCGAACCAGTATTTTTTCTCTTTTTCATCCATGGGGCGCCGGTCCCTGTCAAACTTTATATTTCCCACGGTGACTGCTTTTTCAGGGGAAAGGCCCAGATCGAGTAATCTCCCCCTGTCAAGGTCCGATTGCATCAGACACATGTCCAAAGAGTTCAACATTCTCCTTGCGAAGAACCGGGATCTCCTGTAATTCCTGAATGTCTTAGGAGAGATGCGCCCATTTATCAAAAGGACCTTGATGCCCCTCTTTTTCAGATAGCACAGCAGCCCTGGCCATACATCAGTCTCCATCAGTATGAGGATTGAAGGGCGGACATAATGGACGACTCTCCCGATAGACCACCAGAAATCCAGGGGCATGGGGAAGATTAAGTCCGCTTCTCCCCCTGCTCCTTTCCGGGCCATCCTCATTCCTTGAGATGTCTTGACTGAAAGGGCGATCAATCTCGAGGGAAAACGCAGTCTGATGGATCTTATAAGGGGCAGGGCGGAAAATACTTCTCCCACGGACAGTGCATGGACCCAGATCCTTTTTCTTTCACGAGGAATATCGGGCAACCCCAGGCCCAGTCTTTCTCTGAGCCTTCGATTCCTTGTCAGGGAAACAAAGGGCACGGCACAACTGACAAACAGGGCCCACGCAAGATTATAGAGGAAGGAAACCACATCTATTTACCGTCAAATATTTACAGGGAGTTCTATTAAGAATCTCGTCCCCTTGGGCACGTTATCATGGACTTCTATAAAACCCTTATGATCCCTTATGATGGTACTCACTATGGCAAGGCCCAAGCCGGTACCGTGCTTTTTTGTGGAAAAATAGGGCTCGAAGAGTCTCATCTTGTGATCAGAAGGAATACCCTTTCCGTCATCCGCCACCTCGATTCTCACGATTTCAAGCTCCTTATCATAGGATAGATCCACTGTCACCTCTCCCGAGTCGTCTATGGACGCAATCGCGTTATCCAGGAGATTGATCATGACCCTTTTCATCTGTTCCCTGTCCAGTCTGAATACGGGTACCCCGGCCGAATCATGGAAAATTACCCTGACGTTCTTTTTCGTCTCCTGATAAAGACTCACGGCCTCCTGTATGATCCGGCTGATATTATCCGGGGCCGGATTTGATGTCGGCATACGCGCGTAGCTGGAAAATTCGTTAACCAGACGCTTTAATCCTTCGGCCTGGTCGATTATCATGTTGGTGCATTCCTCAAAGACCTTGCCGTCCTCCTTGCCCACCATCTTGCCGTATCTCTTTTTGAGCCGCTGGGCCGAAAGCTGGATAGGTGTGAGGGGATTCTTGACCTCATGGGCGATACGCCTGGCCACTTCCCTCCACGCAGCCATCCTTTGACCCTTCTCGATCTCCGTCAGATCTTCAGACACCGCGACAAGGCCCAAGTATTTACCCTGGTCGTCGCGTAGCATGTTAACGGAGACCAATAAAGTCAGGTTCCTGTTTCCAATTGTAATATTTATCTGCTTCTGCATGAATCCTTTTCGAAGGAGGCCTTTGTCCCTGAGAAAATCATTCACTATCTTCGCCTTATCGCTCCCCAATACTTCTTTATAATTTTTGCCGATTATATTTTCTGCCTTTATGTTCAGCATCTCTTCGGCTGATTTATTAAGGGTCAGTATCCTCCCTGTCATGTCAACGGATACGACACCCGCTGCGACGTTGGCAAGGACCGTCTCCATATAAAGACGTCTCCGCTCAATTTCGATATTGCTCCTTAACATCTCCGCGGTTGCCTCTTCAAGCTGTTTTTTGCTGTTTTTCAGGTCAAGGGTCATCCTGTTGAAGGAGTTTACAAGGACGCCGATCTCGTCCGGGGCCTCCAGATCGATATAAAAGTCATAGTTGCCCGATGCGATACGCTCAGTCCCCTCTGCCAACTCCTGGATGGGGACGGTAATGCCCTTGGAGAGGAAGAAGCCGAACCATACAGCGGAGAAGATTATGAGAAGTGTGACAATGGATAGAGTTATCATGTGGCTGATCTTTATGGGTCTTTTTAACATCTTGAACTGCTTGTATTCTTCCAGGCCCCTTGATACCCCGTTAACCCGGTTTACGAAGGTCTCGGGGACAAATCGCGAAAGCACGATCAGGCCCACCACGGCCTTGGACTCCGTCCTTGAAAAGACCGGCACTATGACGCTCATCAACTCCCCGTGGGTCGAGGACTGGACATGACTGACATCCGTGCCCTTCTCAAAACTCTCTGCCAGGAGGTCCTCCCCGGGGTTTTTAAAGGGGCTCAGGTCGATGCTGTTATCCTGGGAACCGGCCCTCGGCTCCAGCTTCTGGGAAAAGACCTTGATAGAGGCCAACCCGTATTCCAGCCGTTTTTCGCTGATGAATTTTTCAAGGTCGTCCTTTTTGGATACCAGTATGTAGGAATGATAGGTTATCAGGAGGCTCAGGTTGTTTCCAAAGGAGACCAGTTCATCGTTGATCTGATTGGAGAAGTCCTGGCCCACCTCCAGGGAATTCTTGAGGGATCTTTCTATGGGGAGGTTATACCAGTACTCGATGGAGTTTGAGATAAACTGCACGGATACGAAGAAGAGAATCATTGTCGGCAGGAGAGAGAGGGTGATGAAGGCAAGGACCAGTTTGGTCCTGAGTCTCGCTCCCATGATCTTTTTTTTCCTTTCAAAGAGGAGTTTGACCAGGTTCCTCATGGTCAGGAAAAGGAGCAGAAGGAGCAGGATGATATTGATGTTTATGAGTACAAAGACAAGGATGCTGCCTGAGATGGGGAGGTCGAGCCCCAGATCAAAGACCTTGAAACCTAAATAGGATAAGAGAAAGACGACGACGATAAGGCACGCGATAATAATCCGCTCTTTTCGTTGCCTCCGGAGGTCCCTCTTTTCCGTCTCAGTATAATATTTCACTTTACCCTCTGAAATCCGCTGTGTGCACTCGTAATATATATCCTGTCATAAATACTCATAGCGTCCCCTCCCTGGCAAGGGGGATAAGGGGACCCAAGGGCCTTTAGGAACAGTAAAGGGATAGGTATATCAATAAATTATGATAGCCAAGAGAGAGATGAAATGCAATATTAATTGATTTGAAGTTCCTGCGGGGAGCTACCTGGAATGGATTCCTTAAGCGGGAACCTGTTCCATGGGACCGAAAACCGGGATAGTAACACTGTCCTGGAAATCTTTCTCTGACTTCTCGATGATTACCCTCTTCCAATATCTTTTGCTGGCGATCAGCTTTCTTAGCATGGCCTGGTTGAGGGAATGGCCCGACTTATGGACATGAAAATGTCCGATAACCGGAGAACCGATTATAGCAAGGTCGCCAATGAAGTCCAGTATCTTATGCCTTACAAACTCATCCTTGTATCTGAGTCCGTCCTCATTCAGTACCCTGAAATCATCGATCACAATAGCGTTATCCAGGGAACCGCCCTTTGCGAGCCCGGCCTCTCTCAGGGTCTGGATATCCTTTAAAAAACCAAATGTACGGGCCTTGCTTATCTCATTGATGAAATCCCTGCCTGAAAATGACAGGTGATAGGTCTGGTTTGTGATCAGGGGGTGGTGAAAATCGATTGTATAAGAGATCTTGAGTTCCTTTGAGGGGTTTATTTGTATAAATCGAGTACCGTCTTGAATCTTGAGGGGCTTTTTAATGATAATAAACTGTTTCGGCTTCCTCTGTTCCTTTACGCCGACGCTTTTCAGGAGGAATATAAAGGGGGCCGAGCTTCCATCCATAATGGGGACTTCAGGCCCGTCCAACTCTACCAGGGCATTATCAATGCCAAAGCCAAAAAAGGCGGCCATCAGGTGTTCGATTGTGGAAATCCTGGTACCGTTGATACCTATGGTGGTGGACATCTGGGTGTTGACAACATTTTCAAAATGGGCCTTGATAGTGCGGCGTCCTGCCAGATCACTCCTTAAAAACTTTATGCCTGTGTCAGGAGGCGCAGGCCTGATTGTCAACCCGACTTTTTGCCCCGAATGTAATCCAATTCCTGTGCAACTCACTTCGTTACGAACCGTCCGCTGCCTGTACCCCACGTTCAACCCCTATTTAGATAGAAATCAAATAGTTAAGACGTCCTGCAAAAAGAATGCCAAACATGGGAATAAGGACATATGTTTAATAACTATTTGATATATTTAATATATTTAATTGCCTTGCCCCCATGGGGCAGGCAGAATTTTTCATGCCCTGCAAACAAGTGTGGTATTTTAGCCACAGTAAATAGAAAAAATTACATTTGACGCCATGCCTATTATTATAAAATAGGCGCCCTATTTCAGGGGGCATTTATCTATATTATAAAATATAATAATCTGCAAGAATACATTTTTGATATAGATATTGCAATACAGGGCCTTCTATAATATCAATAAGTGTTGGATCTTAACTGACGATTCCAGAGTAATGTTCATGAGTTTAAATGAATTTTAAATATTTCAGCTTTAAACTCGCCTGATTTAAGACCGGGAAACGATGTTAAAAAACAGATTCTTAAATATATTGAATGTATATAAATACCTGTTTATATTGTTTTTTTTAATGAATATCATCATTTTTCCCGGATGCTATCCCGCCCTCAAAAGGGAAGCGGTCAGTCCCCGGCAGGCATTGACGGAGGTCAAATATTTCTTTCCCAAATTTAATGATGATATGGATGTCAATTCCCTTGTCCTGGCCATAACAAGAAACCTGGAATATCTGGACAGGCTGGATCCGGAGTATGAATTTCTTTATGGACCCCATGAATTCAGTTGCAGGCAGGTCCAGGAGAGTCAGGAGGCCTTTTTGAGACTGATCCTGGAGGTACAGGATTCAAAAGAATTAAATAGAGAGATCAAAAAGAGATTCCATGTCTACAGGGCCGCGGGACGTGCCGGAAAGAGGAGTGTCCTCTTTACCGGGTATTATGAACCTGTGTTCAGGGCAAGCCTGGTGCCGGACGAAAGGTTTAAATATCCCATCTATATGCAGCCGGACGATCTCTTAAAGATCGATCTATCCCAGTTTAGTGAGAAATACAAGGGCGATACAATAGTAGCAAGGATCGAGGGCCGGAAGGTACTGCCCTATTATTCAAGAAAAGAGATAGAGTCTGAAAAGGCTTTGAAGGGCAAGGGCCTGGAAATCGCATGGCTTGAAGACCCTGTTGACGTGGCCTTCCTGCATATCCAGGGCTCGGGCCGTCTAAGCCTGCCGGACGGGAACATTATCTCTGTGGGTTACGCGGCGTCCAACGGGAGGAGATACCACAGTATAGGGAGGTATATGATTGATGAGGGATATCTTTCAAGGGACGAGGTCTCAATGCAGGGCATCCGCAGGTTCTTAGAGAGCCATCCCGAGATCGTCGAAGATGTCCTGAATTACAATCCCTCCTATGTCTTTTTCCAGACCAGGGAAAACGGCCCCTTTGGAAACATAAACGTGATTCTCACCCCCGGGAGGTCAATAGCCCTGGATTACAGGCTCTTCCCGAAGGGGGCCTTGTGTTTTATCTCCACTGAGAAGCCGGTAATAAACAGCAACGGCCGGATAACAGACTGGGTGAAGTTCTCCCGTTTTGTCATGAATCAGGATACAGGCGGGGCCATAAGGGGGTCAGGCAGGGCGGACATCTACTGGGGCAGCGGCGAGACGGCCGGAATTGCCGCCGGCAACATGAAGCATGAAGGGGATCTCTACGTCCTGATAAAGAAGCCTTGATTTATCCGTGATACTCCTAATGGTTGAGTAGTTGAGGGGGGAAATAGTTGAGTTGGGATTAAATCTATTAATAATAACAAACTCACTCAATAACTTACCCGCTTACCTACTCAACCACTCGTCCAATAACAAAGTCAAATGGAAAACTTAGAGAAATCCGCAAGGCCCAGAAAAAGTCCTGCCAGGTGCTGCAGTATAGCCAACCTGTTGTTCCTGAGATCAGGGCTCTCCTTTGTGAGGACCTCCACCCCCTCAAAAAAGTCATCCACCGGCTTCCTCAGCTTTGCCATAAGATTGAGGGCATCGAAAAACCTCTTATTCCCCATAAGATCCAGGATCTCACCCTTCAGTGCCTGGTAGGTCTCCCATAATTCAGATTCACAGGGCTCTTTGAACAGGCCCTGATCCGGATCCAATGAAATGTCCTGGCCCTTTAATATATTGGAGACCCTCTTGAAGGTGAGAGCAAGGGCCTTGAACTCCCCGGATTCTTCGGTGAACCTCTTTAAATGCCCGATCCTCAAAGGGAGTTCGCTTATCCTGTCAAACTCAGCCGAAACAACGGCCTCGATAAGCTCGGATTCATATCCAGCCGCCAGCATTCTATTTTTATACCTCTCCCTGAAGAAACCATGCAAACGGCTGAAGACCCGCTCCCTGTCAAACTCGATCCCTTCAGCAAGTATGTCCAGGGACCTTGAGATGAATCCCTTGAGGGAGAGTTCCCATCCCCTGTCTTCCAAAATCCTGATAATGGCCAGGGAGTGCCTGCGAAGGGCAAAGGGGTCCGTCGCCCCCGTGGGCTCCAGGCCGATTGCAAAACATCCTGCAATCGTGTCCATCCTATCGGCCAGCCCGACAATGGCGCCGGTAATAGATGGGGGTAGCCCGTCATCGGCCTTTGCGGGAAGGTAGTGCTCCTTTATCGCCAGGCACACAGATTCAGGATGGCCGTCCAGCCTGGCATATTCTGTGCCCATGACCCCCTGAAGGGTTGGGAATTCCATGACCATTTCCGTGACCAGATCGCACTTGCACAGCCTGGACGCGAGCTCGACCTCTTCTTTCTTTTCCGGTGCGACCTCTTCGGCCAGGGATAGGGCCAGGCGGGTGAAGCGCTCCGCCTTGGCATAGGAGGTCCCGAGTTCTGCCTGGTATATCACCCCCTTCAGGTCATGCAGCCTGTCAGAGAGAGGCCTTTTCCGGTCCTCCTCAAAGAAGAAGACGGCGTCGGAGAGCCGGGCCCTCAGGACCCTCTCGTGCCCCCTCCGGACAACGGAGTCATCCCGGGCTATGGTGTTGTTGACCGCCACAAAGTGGGGGATCAAACGCCCCCCTTGGTCCTGGAGTGCGAAATATTTCTGGTGCTCCCTCATGGCCGTTATAAGCACGGGATCGGGGAGATTCAGGAAGGCCCTGTCAAAGCCGCCGCAGACAGCGGATGGAAACTCCACCAGATTGGCAACCGTGATCACAAGTTCGGGGTCTTCAATCGGAGTGCCCTCGACCTCCTTCGCGCTCCTTAAGACCTCCGCTTCGACCTTTTTTCTCCTGTCTTCCGGATCGACGATAACAAAGGCATTCTCCATCTTCCGGAGATAGTCCCTGTGTCCCTTAATCTCAATGGTGCCGGGCGCCATGAACCTGTGTCCCCGGGTCTCGTTCCCGCTTTTGACACCCGCCAGCTCAAAGGGAATCACCTCCCTGTCGAAGAGGGCGAGGACCCAATGGACAGGCCGGACAAAGGGAATTCCCAGGTCTCCCCACCTCATGGACTTGGGCCAGGGGATCGCGGATGCGATTCCGGGCAGGACCTCGGCCAGGATCTCCTTCGTGGGCCTGCCGGGTATCTCGCGTTTGAAAAAGAGATATTCACCCTTAGGGGTCTCTATGGTCTGGAGATCCTCGATCGACAGCCCGTGCTTCCCGGCAAACCCCAGCGCGGCCTTTGTGGGATTCCCATCCTGGTCATAGGCCGCCCTGCGGGGCGGACCAGTCACCTCCTGGGTGATGTCGTCCTGTGTCCCGGCGACCCCCTCGACGGCGAGGACGAGTCTCCTGGGGGTATAATATACAAAAAAATCGCCGGAGCAGCGGATACGGTTCTCCGCCAGAGAGGATTCCGCCAGTCTCCTTAACTCAATCGCGGCCCTTTCAAAATATCCCGAAGGGATCTCCTCCGTCCCTATTTCCAGTAAAAGCTCAGCGGCCATGTCTCCTCACAACCTCTATCAGAAAGGTCTTCAGTCTCTTCCCAGCAGGGGAAATCCCATCTCTTCCCTCTGGGCCAGGTAATTTTTGGCGGCCCTTCTTGCCAGGTTCCTTATGCGGTCAATATATTTCGTCCTTTCAGCCACGCTGATGGCGCCCCTCGCCTCAAGGATATTGAAGGTGTGGGAGCATTTCAGGCAGAAGTCATAGGCGGGGAGGACGATGCCCTTTTCACTCAGCCTGAGGGATTCCTCCTCGTACATGTCAAAGGACTTTAAAAGCATTTCCACGTCCGCCATCTCAAAACAATAGACCGAGAGCTCCCATTCACCCTTTTTGTGCACATCCCCGTAAGTGACCCTGTCGTTCCACATGAGGTCATAGACGCTCTCCTTTTCCTGCATGTACATGGCGATTCTCTCGAGGCCGTAGGTAAGTTCCACGGAGATGGGATCGAGCCTTATGCTGCCGGCCTGCTGGAAATATGTAAACTGGGTGATCTCCATGCCGTCAAGCCAGACCTCCCATCCCAGTCCCGAGGCCCCAAGGGTGGGAGATTCCCAGTCATCCTCCACAAAGCGGACATCGTGATCCAGGGGGTCCAGGCCCAGGGCCCTCAGGCTGTCCAGGTATATGTCCTGGATGTCGATAGGCGAGGGTTTGATCACCACCTGGTACTGATAGTAATGCCCGAGGCGGTTGGGGTTCTCCCCGTACCTGCCGTCCGTGGGCCTCCTGGAGGGCTCCACATAGGCCACGGACCAGGGTTCCGGCCCCAGGGACCTCAAAAGGGTGGCTGGATTAAATGTCCCTGCCCCGACCTCGAGGTCATAGGGCTGCTGTATCAGGCATCCCCTCTCTGCCCAGAATTTCTCCAAACATAGAATCAATTCCTGAAATGTCATTGACATCTCCGATGTAAAACATATTTTTAGATGTAAAAACAGGCATTTTTTCAGGTTTGGGAAGTTATCACCTGGGTGAATCCCTGTCAAGAAACGAGGACATAGAAAAATCCAGGACAGGATAACAAGATCGCCATGATTTGAAAATGACCCTCTCCCGCACACGATTTATTTATTAATCCCATATTTTGTAGACAATTAAAGGCAAATATGGATATTAAAGGGACAGGCTATCAATAGTAATAATTCTATTTATTTACCCATGTTTGGAAGGGTTTGATGAGCATTATAGAAAATATAAAGGACATACTGGAGAACAGGAGTCCGGTTCCCCTTGAAAACAGTGATCAACATTATATCCATGCAGCGGTCCTGATCCCCCTTTTCAGGGTGCCGGGCGGGTACAGGGTACTCTTCACCCAGAGGACGAACAGGGTTGAGCACCACAAGGGACAGATTTCCTTTCCCGGCGGTGTGGTCGAAGAGATGGATAATTCCCTGGAGGAGACGGCCCTGAGAGAGTCCTACGAGGAGATCGGCCTCTTGGACAAAGACGTGGAGATCCTGGGCCAGATGGACGATACATATACAGTGGCCTCCAACTTCATTGTCCATCCCTTTGTGGGGAGGATACCATATCCCTATGACTTTAAGATAAGTCCCAAAGAGGTGAATAGGATCATAACCGTGCCCCTCGACCTTTTTTTCAAAATAGACGCCTATCAGAAAATCGATCTGAGCGGGATTGACGACCCCACCTACGTTGGCCCGGTCTATCCATACCAGGACGCTATCATCTGGGGGGCAACCGCAAGGATCATGGAGAATTTCGTGGAAGTCTTAGGGGGAAAATTGGACTTGCCTTAAAGTGCCGAATAGGGTAATAATTCACCTCTTTTCATTATGTCGGGACGTGGCTCAGCCTGGTAGAGCACCGCGTTCGGGACGCGGGGGTCGCTGGTTCAAATCCAGTCGTCCCGACCATTTTTTTCTATATAGACAGGATTTACAGGATAATCAGGATATCTTTCCCCTTTTCTAACTTATCTGGATATTTTTTGATAAGCTGGATTCTTAACGACCCCTAAACGCAGCCAATAAACGAAATTTTGTTTCCGATAGTCAATAGTCGAGTATACGCGAGGTATAATATAAACTTGATATTGTTCCCCATTTGTGCTACATTTTGATGAAAGTATAAATGGAGGTAATTCATGAATAAAACATCCACAGTAAGAGCCCGCATAGAGCCCGATTTGAAGGACAAAGCGGAGCAGGTTTTTCGCAAACTCGGTTTAACTTCAACACAGGCAATCACGCTCTTTTATAAACAAGTTGAATTGAGAAATGGCCTTCCCTTTGACGTCGTTATCCCCAATGAAATCACACTTCGAACTTTCGACGAGACAGATGCCAGTAAGAATTTGGTAGTTTGTGAAGATGCAGATGATATGTTCAGAAAGCTTGGTATCTAATGCTTACTCCTGTTTATACTCGCCAATTTGAGCGAGATTTAAAAAGGATAAAAAAGAGACGCAAAAACACAGAAAAACTCAAGATAATTTTACGCTCTCTTATAGAGGAGGAGGAATTAGACCCAATCCATCGAGATCATAAATTAATCGGTAACTGGCTTGGACGCCGTGAATGCCACATCGAATCTGATTGGCTTTTGATCTATAAAGTGGAGGATGACCGCATCATTTTTGAGCGTACAGGAAGTCATTCAGACTTATTCAGGAAATAAAAAACCCCAAACCTCCGGGTGAACGACGACTTACCTTTTTGCTGACCGCTTCAAAACCAGCCTGTTGCCAGGCGAGTTTTTTAAATCTCTGACAAATATTAGCTCACTGTGTTTCTGTCGGATTGACAGTTATGGGAAAGAAAAATAGGGAACGTAGAGCCCAAAAAAACCGTAATAGAGCCCGGAGATCCAAGGCACTCAAGAAAAAGAGAATGAAGGAGGCCAATAAATCCCTGGGTCCAGTACTTCAAATGATCCCTAATCCATTTGTCGAGTTAGATGATGACACTCGAAAGCAAGCAATATGTGAGATTTCTGAAAATAGTTATAAATAGGGCGTTTGCGGACGCCGTAAGCAAGGAGGTCCCGGCCAAGCTCAGAGAGATACAGATTGGTGGGTTCACTGTTCTCATACATGCATTGACGAGCCTCATCATTTTCCCTTATGGCGCTCTCACGGGCATGAAGGATATCCTGGTCTCTGCCTTACGGGTTTTGCAGCGAGATTCCCTGGCTTCAGATATCCAAAACCGTATCAACGAAAGGGTCGGAGCACTCAGACGACGGGCAGCGAAAGCCCTCGGAGGAGAAAAGCCCACGCTTCTTAACTTCATAGAGGAACTCAAGGCTCAATATATGAGGCAGTTATGAGGCGATGTACATTGATGGTGGGACTCTTTGGGCTAACAGGCTAAGGTCATCTCCCAATCGGGTATCGGGTGGTTTATAAACCCCCAGCCCCCACAACATCCGCCTTCGCTTGAAAGCTACTGCGTGACAAGTCCGCCGTCGCCAAGGTTTTCGCCTTCGCCGATAGCGGCTATGGCGAGATAAAATGGCAGGACAAGTTAGTCGGGCAATGAATCCGACAAATATAGGCGGACAAGTTTTCACCCACAGTTCTTTGAATAAAATCACTTTTCGATTTTATAAAGCGGTTTTGCCGTGCAATTAACAGAGTTCACGACATGGGGGACTTCCCTTGCCCTGAGTAAGGTTGAAGAGGCACCCCCTAAACCCTTCGGCCTTGAGAAATGTTGACGCGCCTCTCGGTCAAGAGCTCGGGGCCAAATGTATCATGTCGAGTCGTTCAGGGCCGAAAGGTTCACGCCTCCCGATAAACCGGGATCTTCGACATGCCGGGCGTACACATGCCCTTTTAAACCGAGTGGCTTTTCCGATACGATCCCTTGCCGATCCTTGACCGCAGCGTTCAAATAAAAGGCTAATAAATTGACAAATGTATATATAGGATATATACTCTTATTTGTATGGATATTTTTAATAAAATAAAAGAATGCTCTGGATTCGAATGGGATAAGCATAATATCCAAAAAAATTGGGAAAAACATAAGGTTTCACCAGTTGAAAGTGAACAGGCTTTCTTCAATAGGCCTTTGATAATTGTTAAAGACATATATCATTCTCAAGAAGAAGAAAGATTCTATGCTTTAGGTAAAACGGATCAAGGTCGTAGATTGTTTATCGCTTTTACATTACGTAAAAAACTTATTCGTATCATATCTTCCAGGGATATGAGCAACAAAGAAAGGAAGATTTATGAAAATGGCGAAAAAGAAGAAAATCCCCAAGTTCAAAAATGAAGATGAGGAAAGGGATTTCTGGGCATCTCATGATTCTACTGATTATATAGATTGGTCTGCAGCAAAAGAAGTTGTCTTGCCAAATTTAAAACCAACTCTTAAGACCATTTCAATCAGACTTCCAGAAATAATGATCGAGGAATTAAAACTGATTGCTAACAAAAGAGACGTACCATATCAATCCCTCATGAAAATTTTCTTGGCAGAAAAAGTAGAACAGGAATTTCATAAATAAATTATCGTGACTGTGCTATTTAGAAAAAATGGCAGCATTGCCAAATCCGCTAAATGGCTTTTTATGTCCCTTATCAGTCCTCCAAACCGTATTATCCATCGGCATTTGGGGAACATGGCAATACTGCCAAATTCCCCAAATGGCATTGTATGGGATCTTAACCACAAATATTTCAAAGAGGGGACCCATCCGAATGTTGGGGTGAAAGAGAAACAGCAGGTCTTGTTTTCAAGAATAGCCTTGACTCAAATGCTCCTAAATGTTATTTAATTTTACTGAATTCAGCGTTTCCCTGATCATCAATATATAACACTTCAAATAAGGAGGGCTTGGCAATGAAGAAAGTATCATGGGTAGTGATCTGTCTATCGGCGTTTTTTTGTTTTTCTTTAATCAGCGTCCCGGCCCAGGCGGCAAAGACCATTAAAATAGGCCTGGTGGATGCCTATACCGGACCGGCGAGCACCTATACCAACGATGTTCGGGATGCCTTTAAACTGGCTATGGACAAGATTAATGCACAGGGAGGGGTCCTTGGAAATCAGGTCGAAATGGTCACGCGGGATACTAAATTCAAGGTGGACGTCGGCCTTGCCGCTGCCAAAGAACTGGTCATGAGGGAAAACGTGGATATCCTGGCGGGGACTATCAGCAGCGCCGTGACCCTTGCTGTATCGGACCTGGCAAAGAAGGAAAAACTGCCTTTCTTTTGCACCTTTGCCAAAAGCTCCAAGATTACAGGTGAAAAAGGCCACCGCTATGTCTTTCAGGTCAGTGAAAACACAGTCATGGCGGGAAAGGCCGGCGCCTTTGGCCTGTCAAAGAAGCCCTGGGTGAATTACTGGATAGCGGGCGACGACTATGAATACGGGCATGCGATCGCCGATGACGTATGGGCCAATCTCCAGCGGCTCAAGCCTGAGGTGAAGCTCATGGGCCAGACCTGGTGGAAGATCGGCGAACCGGATTTCACGCCCTACATCACCGCGATTATCTCGGCGAAGCCGGATGCCCTGATTTTATGCACGGGCGGGGCAAGCAATATCCCCTTTCTCAAGGCCTCCCTGGCCACCGGTTTTAACAAGAAGGTCCCCTTTTATCTGCACACCATCACGGAACTCGCCACCATAAGGCCCCTCGGCCTTGAAGCCCCCGAGGGGATCCTTGGGACCAGCAACTATCTCTTCTATTATCCGGACACCCCCGAAAACAAGGCCTTTGTAGCGGAGTTCAGAAAGGCCTATGATCGCTATCCCACGGTGGGCGCCTTTTATGGATACCTTGCATCCCAGTTCATCTTTGAAGGCTATAAAAAGGCGGGATCTTTAGACAAGGAGAAATTCATCGACGCAGTGGCCGGCATGACCGTGGACAGCCCCGTGGGGAAGATCACGATACGCGCCTTTGATCATCAGGCCATGCTTCCCATGTTCATGGGGACCACCAAGAAGGTCCCGGAATATGACTTTCTCATCTCTGCCGATAATATCACCATTCCGGCCGAGGAGGTAATGCCGACCATAGAAGAGGTCAAGAAGGCCCGCGGAGAATAATAGCAGTCTACAATTTTGGGTCTTCCGGTTAATGAGTACTTTTCAGGGATAAGAGCCTTGATTTTTATGAAGCAGATATCCGGCCCATGGGGCTCTCTTTTCAGCGGCGAAGGTCTTAGAAGCAAATTAATTGCGTAAGGCGGACCCAAGGCGGGCGGAATGTATTTGGGCGGACACCCACATCCTCCCGGACCGGCATGTA
>CAZGIZ010000028.1:0-23762 GCA_964526655.1 uncultured Desulfobacteraceae bacterium
GGCCGGGACAAAGAAAAATGGCTCTGCCGGTATCAATCCACCGGAGTAATGGAGTCGTGGAGTACTCCATTACTCCTTAAGCATTTGAAATGCCGGCAAACTAAAGCCCCTCCGGGGAACACCAAAGCCTGGTCCTACGGGCCAGGATCTTTACTGTGGGGGCTGATCCCAGGGACAATTGACATATAAGCTGGAAATCCATATACTCCGTTCCTGAAAAAAGGACCTCTTATCAAAATCAAATCAAATATAAAAATGTTGTAGTAAACAGCAATCGAGCGATCGAAAAGCTGGAACCCATTCCAAAGTGCGCATGGATATCCTGTTCAATATATATTGTTAGAGGAGAAAAAATGGACCGCGTTAAAGGTAAAACAGCTATTATCACGGGTGCCGCCAGCGGACTCGGCGAAGGGTGTGCATTATTATTGGCAAAAGAGGGCGCTGGAATTGTTGTCACGGACATCGACGAGATTAAAGGTCAGAAAGTAGTTGAAAAAATAAAGAAAGAGGGCGGAAAGGCCATATTTATAAAACTGGATGTCTCCAGGGAAAAAGACTGGGAGAATGCAATTGAAAAGACCCTGTCCGCGTTTCAGAAACTGGATGTTTTAGTGAACAATGCAGGAATTATCTATGTCAAAGAAGTTGAGGATACCCCCCTTGAAGATTGGCGACGATTTATGAGTATCTGTCTGGACGGTGTTTTTCTGGGCACCAAACATGCCATCAGGGCCATGAGAGCGACGGGAGGCGGTTCAATCATCAACATGTCCTCGGTTGTCGGTATCGTGGGCACCACCGACAATACGAGCGCATATTGTGCCGCTAAAGGTGCCATAAGGTCATTTACCAAGGCCGTAGCTCTGGAGTGTTCGAAGGCAGGTCGTGACTATAACATCCGCGTTAATTCAGTTCATCCAGGTGTTATGGAAACACCAATGGTGGAGGGTATGTTACAGGACAAGGCTTTAAGAGTAACTTTGGAAAATGCCCACCCAATCGGTATTCTGGGAAAACCGATCGACGTTGCCTATGGTGTCCTTTATCTTGCCTCTGACGAGTCCAGAATGGTCACGGGTGCCGAGATGGTTATCGATGGGGGTTGGATAGCACGTTAAAGAAAAGATCTTTTAATCGATGAGTTCCTTTATATAGGCTTTCACTTCATCCGCCGTTCCCGTGCAGAGCAGCGACCCGGGTACGTTTCCCCTGAAACAGACCCTGTCTCCCAGTAATATAAACCTGAAAACAGTTATTCCTGGACCCGTTAAAGGGTCATCAAACCTGTTGCTGACAGGGTTCATGCAGGATTTGCATGAGATTGACTTTTCTCCGCCCAGGGGGCAATATGACGAGACATCTGCAGCACGCATGCTAAATAAAATTTCAATAACAAGACCCGGAGGAGCATCGATGAAAATCACAAAAATAGAATGCCTGCCAGTATCCCTGAAATTCACCAAACCAATTGTCATGTCCGGGGGAGCAGTGGAATGGTCCCATGCCGTCGTCCTGAAGATACACACGGACGAGGGCGTCACGGGCGTCTGCGAAACGGGCGACACATCCCTATGGTACATGGGCGAAAGCCAGGACTCCATCCTTCATAATATCGCCACTGTTTTTGGACCTCAGATCTTGATAGGTGAAGACCCCTTCAATATCGAAAAGATCGTGGCAAAGATGGACCGGGCCGTAAAGGGCAACAACCACTCCAAGGCGGTCGTCGACTACTGCCTCCATGACATTATGGGAAAGGCCCTTTCCGTACCCGTCTACAATCTCATCGGCGGCCTCTCCAATGAAAGGATACCGCTTGCCTATGTCATGTCCTCAGGGTCGCCCGAGGAGGTGGCAAGGGAAGGTCAAAGCCTGGTCAAGGCCGGCTTCAGGGGGCTGAAACTGAAAGTAGGCGCCAAGAGGGCGGAAGAGGACCGGGACATGATCGCGGAGCTGCGCCGCGCCGTGGGCGGCGATATCAAGATTATGATAGATGCCAACGGGGGCTGGCACTACCAGCAGGCCCTCATGTTCCTCAGGATGGTGGCCAAGTACGATATATATCTCTCTGAACAACCTCTTCCCTGGTGGGACATGGACGGGCTGGCCCGTCTCCGCAGGAAGGTGGACATCCCCATCTTCGCGGACGAATCGGCCGCCGAGCTAAATGACCTGATCAAACTGAACCAGCGCGAGGCCGTGGACGGCCTTTTCCTCAAGGTGCCGAAGGCCGGCGGTATCCACAAGTCCCGGAAATGGGTCGCCATCGCCCAGTCCATGGGCCTGGTGGTCATGTGCGGCTGTATGATCAACTCGGGTCTCGGTGCCGCTGCCGAGGCCCATTTCCTTGCAGCGACCGAGTGGATGGGGAGGATCGAACAGGAATCCATCGGCCCCCTCAACCTCTACAGCCTTTCCGATACGGTGAGTAAACGCGTCAAGGACGACCTCGCCCTGAATATGCCGAGGTATGAGAAGGGCTTTCTTTATCCACCGGATGGACCGGGCCTGGGGATCAAACTAAACGAGGACGCGCTGAAAAAATTTGCCACTCCGGGCAAGACCCCCACTATCATCTCCCTTTAGGCGGTCCTCCAGCAGGGTGCGACCCCCTTTAGGGATTGAAAGGGAAGAAGGAGTGAACATGGCAGGCGGATACATGGGAAAACTGCTCTTTGTAGATCTTTCATCCGGAAAAATAGATATAGAAATACCCGACGAAGCCCTTTATCGGGATTTTATCGGCGGCTACGGCATTGGCGCCAGGATATTGTACGACCGGCAGAGGGCAGGGGTGAAGGCCCTTGGTCCTGAAAACATCCTGGGACTCTTGACAGGGCCCTTGACAGGTACTCCCGCCCTTTTCGGTTGCAGGTTCGCCGCCGTATCCAAATCACCGCTTACGGGCGGTTGGGGTGATTCCAACTCGGGCGGATTTTTCGGACCATATCTTAAATTTTCAGGATTTGATGGTGTCTTTATATCGGGTATCTCTGAGAGGCCCGTGTATCTCTTTATTGATAATGGAAAGGCGGAAATAAGAGACGCGTCTCACCTGTGGGGAAAATACACCTATGAAACGGAGGAGATACTTGAGTCCGGACACGGGCCGGGAACAAAGACCGTGAGTATCGGCCCCGCGGGCGAAAGACTCTCCCTTATCTCATGCCTTATTACCAACAGGGGCGACGCTGCGGGGCGATCCGGGCTGGGGGCCGTGATGGGTTCAAAAAAACTCAAGGCCGTGGCCGTCAAAGGAGAACTGGAAGTACCCGTAGCGGATATGGACACGGTAAAAAAATTAAGGAAGGAGATGATGAACGCGGCCAAACCCTTCTTAGACAGGTTTGGTGAATCAGGGACCAGCGGGCACGCGGACAGTTCGGCCCTGAGCGGCGATACACCTGTCAGGAACTGGGGTGGAATAGGCGTGATTGATTTTCCCGATGCATCGGGCCTCCGCAGGGACATGGTTGGAGCGAATCAGGATAAACGAAAGGGCTGCTGGCACTGTCCCGTGGCCTGCAAGGCGGATCTTAAGGAAGGAACGGGTGAATACAGATATCCCGCCGGGACCCACAGGCTTGAGTACGAGACCCTTGGGGCCTTTGGGGCCAACTGTCTCAACAATAACGTGGAATCGATAAACATGGTGAACCACCTCTGCGACAGTTACGGCATGGATACCATTTCAGCAGGAAGTGCCATAGCCTTTGCCATGGAATGCTATGAAAAGGGTATAATCACCAGAAATGATACTGACGGTATTGATCTTACCTGGGGGAATCATCGGGCCATTGTAAAAATGACGGAGAAGATGGTCAACCGTGAAGGTTTCGGGGATATACTGGCCGATGGTGTGAAGAAAGCGGCAGAGAGGATCGGTAAGGGATCAGGAGAATACGCCGTCCACATAGGCGGCCAGGAATTAGGCATGCATGATCCCAAGGGAGGTTTCATGGCGTATGTAGGAAAACCCATGATGGCCATGTACCAGATGGATGCCACCCCCGGCCGTCATACAACAGGTTTTGGTCCGACACATTTCAAGGGATATGTGCTCAACGCCTCGGGCCTCTGCTATCACGGTGACCTGGCAGGGCTTGGTGATTTTTTGGCAGGGTTTATGATGGCCGTGACCGGATGGGACCGGTCAATGGATGAACTCTTGAAAATCGGGGAGCGAATAGCCAATATGCGGCATGTTTTCTCCCTGCGCGAAGGTGATAATCCCCTCAAGAGGGAGGTCCATCCAAGGATATCCGGCAACCCGCCCCAGGAGGATGGTCCCCTTGCCGGGGTGTCGATTGATCCCAGGGTCCAGGCCTACTGGAATCTCGGGGCCCTTGACTGGGACAGTGAGACCACCAAACCGAGCAAAAAAAAGCTGCTTGAGCTTGGGCTGGATGACATCGCGGATGAATTATGGCCGCCCGATCAAAATAGGAAATAAAGGAGGGTATCATGGATTTAAAATTGACGGACAAGGTAGCATTGGTAACGGGAACGGGCAGCCAGGTCGGCTTTGGAAGGGGAATAGCAATAACCCTTGCCCGGGAAGGATGCCATATAATCAGCGTGGATATCGATGTTGAAGGCGCTGAAAAAACAGCGGGGGAGGTCAGGGCCCTGGGACGCAGGGCCATTGCCCTGAAGGCGGATACAACCAAGAGAGCGGAGGTTGACGGCGCGACGAAGAGGGCCCTGGAAGAATTCGGAAAGATAGATATCCTGGTCAATTGCGCGGGCCGTGCCAGCGGAATACGTCCCTTTGTATCATCCACGGAGGAGGAATGGGACCTTGATATTAATGTCAATTTTAAGGGGACCATGAACTTCACCCAGTCGGTCCTTCCCCACATGCTCGAACGCAAATACGGCAAGATAGTCAATTTCTCCACCCACGCGGCCCATCAGCCCACGGGGCTGGCGGGTGCCGGGCCCTACTGTGCCGCCAAGGCGGCCACGGTCATGCTCAGCAAGACACTCGCGGGTGAAGTGGGTCCGCAGGGCATAAATATCAATATTATCGCCCCGGGACCTGGCGCCACCAATTTTCACCGTGTAAGCGGGGCGCCTTCTCAAATGGTGGACCTTGTGGATAATCTTGCAAGGGAAGGCAGGGCGACCACCCCTGAAGACATAGCGAATTCAGTGGCCTTCCTTGTGTCTGATGTCTCCGGAAGGCTCACGGGCCAGGTACTTGAAGTCTCCAACGTCACGGGTCCCGGCAGGCCACAAGATCCTTAAACCGGCTGCTGGATGAAGAAGCAAATGCTACAGTGACTCTTGATGCCAAGGGATGCAGGGCCAATGGAGGCGGCAAAAGCTGAGAAAGGGGCTGTCCGTGGATCAGATCATTCAACTGGTGGATGAAAAATATGGATATAGAAACATCTGATCGCAGTGGAGCAATATCCCGGGCCACCCCAGGATAATAAATATTCCACTTTCCAAGAAAGGAGGATTAAAATGGTAAAAAGATGCAGTTTTTGTATTATTCTCTTGTCTTTATTCGTAACACCCGCAACTGCTGCCGAATTTACCATCTCTTTTGAATGGGGGAATATACCGCTTTGCACCTCGGGCCGGCCGAATACCGTTCCAAATCCAAGGTTTGTTCTCTCAAACGTCCCTGAAGGCACGAAATTCATAGAATTCATAATGACCGACCTTGATGTGCCAAGTTACAACCATGGCGGCGGGACCGTTGAGTACACAGGCAATAACATCATTGAACCAGGCGCCTTTACATACCTGAGTCCCTGCCCCCCAAGCGGTTCCCACAGTTATCAATGGACGGCGACCGCCAGGAAAAAAACCGGAATGCTCGGCGGATCGCTGGGCAAGGCGAAGGCGACAAGAAAATATCCGGAATAATGAAAAAAGTGCCTGATTAAGGCCTATGATAAGTTATCCCCGAAAAGGACGCATCATAAGGGTCAACAGGTGTCTGTGGGATAACCGGCGGCAAGCCATTCCCTCCAGCCACCCTTGAGGACCGACACATCTTTAAAACCCATCTTTATCATCTGAGCCGCCGTCCTGGCGGATGTCGCCTCATCGGGTCAGGAGCAGTAGAGGACATAGACTTTATCCCTGTCCAGGCCCCTGGCCCAATCCTTAACTTTTTCGGGATCTTCGCGGATCGTGCCCTTGATTCTAGGCACACCGGGATTTGCCGAAAGGCCGGAATGCACATAAAGGATCACCACCCCGGGTTTGTCAAGCATCTCCCTGAGCTGGTCCTTGATTATCCTCCTGGGCTCCTCATCCCCGGAGGCAGGGGCGGGTGTCTGGAGGCAAAGAAGGGGTAAGATAGGGTGAGGTGGCGGGAACGGCAGAGTCTGGTGGAACCCTTTTCCCGGACCTCCGCTGTGGCTAAGGGTTGTTTTCGACAGAGGCGCCCCTATGGGCCATGATCTTTACAAAGGGACGATGCCGGAGATGAAGGAGAGCAGGGGGGAGGGGAGGATGCCCGACCATAACAAGAACAGGAGGATGAGGCCCCCCCCGATCTGCTCGTAAAGGCCGGCCGGCCCGGCCGGCAGTGTCCCCGTGACAGGCCTCATGTAGAGGGAGACAAGGACCTTCATGTACAGGTAAATGGACAGGACTGCCATGGCCACGGCGATAAGGGCGAGGGACACGGAGCCTGCCTGGAGAACGGCCTTGAAAAGGGCCACCTTCCCCACAAATCCCGCGGTCGGGGGCAGGCCTGCGAGGGAGAGGAGGCAGAAACTCAGGACGGCGGAGGACCAGGGCCGTGAGAAACCAAGCCCCCGGTACTCCTCAAGGGAATCGCGATCCGCCTCTTCCCCGGACAGGGAGGCGATAATGCCGAAGGCCCCGAGGTCCATGGCCGCATAAACAATGAGATAGAAGGCCAGGGCGAAAAGCCCGCTTTCCAGTTTCACGGCCAGGAGCGTCATGATGAGGTAACCCATCTGGGCTATTGAAGAATAGGCCAGGAGCCTCTTGAGATGGGACTGGCTGAGGGCAGTTACAGTTCCCACCACAAGGGTCAGGAAGGCGGCGACCCAGAGTACGGGCCTGACAACCATCCACAGGGGGTCTTGCATGTAAAGGCAGAGGCGGATCAGGAAGGCAAACACGGCCACTTTTGACCCCGTGGCGAGGAAGGCTGTTACGGGCGCGGGCGCCCCCTGATAGACATCCGGGGTCCAGAGATGGAAGGGTACCATGGAGATCTTGAAGCCGATCCCCACCAGGATAAGGGATAATGCCGCAATTATGAGCTGGCCATCCCCTGCCCCGGCACGGGAAGGGAAATCCGTGATCAGGGACAAGGAGCCGGCCCCCGCATACCAGAGGCCGATACCGAAGGTGAGGAAGGCAGTGCCTACGGCCCCGGTGATCAGGTATTTCAGCCCCGCCTCTCCTGAAAGGGTGTCGCCTTTGCGGATGGCCACCAGGATATAAAGGGAAAGGGACATGAGCTCCAGGCCCAGGAAGAAGATAAGCCAGTGGCCGGCCCTGGCCACAAGGTCCATGCCGAGGACCGAAAAGAGGAGGAGGCCGTAATACTCTTCGCCTTCAAAGCCCCTTTTCCTCCCGTATTGGAAAGAAAAGAGGACGGTGATGAAGGCAACGGAGAGGACCAGGCAGCTGAAGAGCCGTGTGTAGCCTCCTGAGGCTAACATGCCCGAGAGGGAGAGTCCCGTCGCGGGAAGGCCGGCAAAGGCCGCAATGGCCGCGGCCGGGGAGATCAGGGCCAGGATGAAGAGCAGCTTGTCAGGCCGGCCCCGCCAGAAGGCCCCTGCCAGCAGGATCAGGAGGCCTCCTGTTGCTATCAGGATCTCAGGGAAGATGACCATCCATGTGTTTTCCATAATTCCTACTTACCTCGTTTCTCCTCAAGGAGAGTTTCAGGGTGTCATCATGTTGATCAATTCATTCACCGGCCCTTCAAAAAGGTCCAGGACCGGCCTGGGCCAGAGTCCCAAAAAAAGGACGATCAGGGCGAGACTCGTAAGAACGAGGGTCTCACGTGCATCCACATCCCGGAGCATTGACTCTTGGCCACTGAACCTTCCGAAGAGGGTGTCCTGGACCATCCTCAGGACGTAAATGACCCCGAAAACCAGGCCAGTAAAACCCAAGACCGCGGCCGTTGGATTCGCCCTGTAGGTGCCGATCAGGATGAGTATTTCTCCCACAAAATTGTTGAGCCCGGGCAGACCAAGGGCGGACATGGAAAAAAAGAGTAAAAAGGCGCTGAACACGGGCATTTTTCTCCAGAGCCCCCCGAGGTCGCTGAAGTTTCTGGAATGAATCCTCTCACCAAGCATGCCCACAAGTATGAAGAGGGCTGAGGTGGATATCCCGTGGTTGATCATCTGGAGGAGAGACCCGCTGAGCGTGACGGAATTTAGGACGGCCAGCCCAAGGACTACAAGTCCCATATGGCCGATGCTGGAATAGGCGATCAGCCGTTTTATATCCACCTGGGAAAGGGCGATCCATGAGGCATAGAACAGGGCCGCTAATCCAAGGGCCACCAGCAGGGGCACGGAGGCCCTGAAGGCCAGGGGGAAAAGGGGAAAGGCAAAGCGAAAGACTCCATAGGCCCCCGTCTTCAGGAGGAGTCCGGCCAGGATCACGCTCCCTGCCGTTGGGGCCTGGGTATGGGTGTCGGGGAGCCAGGTGTGGGCAGGCACCAGGGGGATCTTGATCCCGAAAGAGAGCATGAAGGCGGCATAGAGCCACCCCTGGGTCCCTCCCGGAAGGACGGTCTTGATCAAAGGGGCGAGACCGAAGGTATAGGAGCCTGTCTGGCTCCCGTGCACGACATATAGGCCGATGATGGCGATAAGCATGAAGAGGCTTCCGGTCATGGTGAAAAGGATGAACTTCATGGTCGTGGCCGTACGGCGCTCATGACCCCAGATCCCGAGAAGGAAGAATATGGGGATAATCTGGACTTCCCAGAAGAGGTAGAAGAGAAAGAGGTCAACGGCCGCAAATACGCCCAGGATACCCGTGAAGGTCAGGAGCAGAAAGAAATGATAGGATCTGACCTTTTCGTCAATGTGCCTCCATGAGACGAGGATGGAGATCACCCCTAAAAATGCCGTCAGGAGAAGGAGCATAAGGCTCACCCCGTCCACGGCCATCGTGTACCTGATCCCCATGGAAGGGATCCAGGCGTAGTCTTCCATCCGGAGCCAGGGCGGGGCCGCGTTGCGGATGCCCGGCAGGAAAAGGACAAGCACCAGAGCAAGGTCCGCAAGGGTCACGGCCAGGGACAGGATGCGGCACAACCGGTCACGGCCCGGGAGGGCCAGTAGGAAAAGCCCTCCAAGGAGGGGCAGGAAGACGATTGCGGAAAGGAGAGGAAAGCCGTTCATCAAGATATCTCCCTCACAAGATGGAAGTTATGCTCAAAAAGATGCAGAGGAAGACAGCAAGCCCCAACAGGAAGGCCTTGAGATAGGTGGATAGCCTGCCTGTTGTCCAGAGCCTTATCACCATGCTGCCGGTCTCGATGCTGGTGCCGAGACTTTCAAGTGTCCTGTCCAGGCCCTTCTCGTCCAGTCGTTGCCACAATACCCCGGACATCCATTGGTAGGGCCTGACAAGGAGATGCCTGTAGGCCTCGTCCAGGTAAAAGGCGGCTGAGAGAAGGCCGTGCAATCCCGTTTCCTTTGCCTCCCTTCGTCCCCTGTAGAGAAAATAGGCCAGGGCTATGCCCGAGAGGGAAAGGGAGGCGCTAAGAATTCCCATACCAAGGAAAAGGCCGGAGGAGGCCTTCACATCCACGAGGGCGCCCGGAACGTGGGAAAGAAAACGGGCCAGCCATTCTTTCCCGACCCCGAATGGCAGGTTCAGGAGCCCGTCGGACAGGGCCAGTACTGCCAGGGGGATCAGTATTACCTTCATGAAGGAAGGGACGGGATGGATCTCAGAGGCCTTCCTCCCGTCCGGTCTTTCGAGAAAGGCGATGAAGAACATTCGAAAGGTGTAGAGGGCGGTCAGGAAGGCAGCGGATATCCCCAGGGCCCAGAAAAATTTATAGCCCGCCCCGGGATGGATGAAGGTGGAAAGGAGGATCCGGTCCTTGCTGAAATACCCTCCCAGCATGGGGAATGCGCTCAGGCAGAGGGTCCCCGCGAGCATGAGCCAGAACACTGCGGGGAGATGTCTCCGCAGGTTGCCCATCCTGAAGATATCGTGCTCTTCGGCCAGGGCCTGGATAATGCACCCAGCACCCAGGAATAGGAGTGATTTGAAAAAGGCATGGGACAGGAGGTGAAACATCCCCGCCACGATGTCTCCCGAGCCCACGGCCAGGAACATGTATCCCACCTGGCTGATGGTTGAATAGGCCAGGACCCGTTTGATATCCCGCTGTGCCAGGGCGGCAAGGGCGGAATAGAAGGCGGTGACAGCGCCCACAAGGGCGATGACCATCATCCCCTGGGGAGATTGCTGGACCAGTGGAAAGAGGCGCATGAGGAGATAGACGCCTGCAGTGACCATGGTGGCGGCATGGATCAGAGCGGACACGGGCGTAGGCCCTGCCATGGCGTCAGGGAGCCAGACGGTGAGGGGAAGCTGGGCGGATTTGCCCAGGGCCGCCCAGAGGAGGAGCAGGGTGAGGAGGGTGGCCGTTCCCGCAGCCAGAAAAGAGGCCTGGGGGTTGATCTCGCTGATGGAAAAGGTTCCGAAGCGGGTAAAGAGGAGGGCAAGGGCCACGGCAAAGGCGACATCCCCGAGACGGGTCATGATGAAGGCCTTTTTCCCTGCCGCGGCCTTCACCGGGTCTCCGTACCAGAAGCCGATCAGGCCGTAGGAGCAGAATCCCACCCCCTCCCATCCGAGATATACAAAGATCAGGTCATCGGCCAGACTGATCACCAGCATGGAGAAGACAAAGAGGTTCAGGAAACAGAAATAGCGGACATAGTCCGTGTCCCGCCGCATGAAAGAGACTGAGTAGAGGTGGACCACGGAGGCCACAAAGGTCACCATGAGGGTCATTATCGCGGCGAGGCTGTCATAGTGCACATTTATGTTGACATGGAGGTCTCCCGCGGCGAACCAGTGAAACAGGGCGATATCATAGGTTTCCCCGCCGGCCCTGAAAAAGGCGGCCGCGGCCATGGAGAGGCTTAGGAGGAGGGCCGTACAGGCAGTGACCTCCACGGCCCTCCTGGGCAGAAACCGTCCCAGGAGGACGTTGAGGCCGGCCCCTCCAAGGGGGAAAAGGATCAGGAGAAAAAGAATCGCTTTCAATTCAACTCCGATTTTTGGGTTCCAAGTTCAGGTTTTAAAACTCAGGGCTTAATGGTTCCTTAAAAGTCATCAAGTCCGATTTTTTATCGCTCCAGCCAAGGCGGGAGCCCGCTCTTTTCAAATACTTCCGGATTCCCCTTCTACCCCTTCATCGCGTCATAGTCATCGCCGTTTACAGAACCAGTACGGCGCCGTAAATAGATAATGAGGGCCAAGCCCAGGGCCACCTCCGAGGCTGCCGCGGCCATGATGAAAAGGACGAACCCCTGACCGGCCAGCGCCCCCCATCTGAGGGAGGAAGCCACAAAGGCGATTCCCGCTGCGTTCAACATGATCTCCACACCGATGAGGATCATGATCAGATTCCGGCGGGCCATGGCGCAGGCAGCGCCCATGAAGAAGAGGATTCCCGAGAGGATAAGGACATGACCGAAGGGAACAATCATGACGCCTCCCGCGCGGAATCGCCGTTATTCCCGGGACTTTTTCCCCTCCCCAGGTACAGGGCCCCGACAAGGGCCACGAAAAGGAGCAGGGAGACCACCTCCACGGGAAACCAGAATTCACGAAAAATATAGGCCCCGAATCCCAGCAGGGGGGCCATGGCCGGCTTCAGGGGAAGTCCATGATCCGGTCCCGCCCACATGAGCACTGTTAGGAGGAGTAGCGAAAGGGCGCTGAAAAAGACGGCAAAGCCCCAGGGCCTAAGAGAAAATTTTCTCTTTTTCGCCCTCCTCCCCTCTTCCAGGTTAGAGGTCATGATCATGAAGAGGAACATGACCATGACGGCCCCCGCATAGATAATCACCTCCATGGCGGCCAGAAAAGGGGCCCCCAAGAGGTAAAAGAGGAGGGCCGTCGTGAAAAAGGAGACGGCCAAGTAAACCACCGCGTGCACGAGCCTGGGCCGCGATATGGCCATGGCAGTGGACGCGATGATAATGAGCGCCAGGAGGTAGAAGATTATGCTATAGATTGTCATGTCCCTGTTTTCCTCTCCTTGATAAGTTACCGTCAGGCACCTTAGGGAAGATTGGTCTTCACGTCCACGGGCCTCTCTTCGTTGATATGGGTGCCCTTGTCTCCTACCATGGTCACCCCGGCATAGCGGTAAAAGTTGTATTCCTTATTCTTGCCTCCATGGTCCACCAGGAGATCTTTCTTCTCAGCCACGAGACTGAGGATATCCCTGTCGCAGAATTCGAAAAAGGGCGTCAACTGTATGGCCAGTGTGGGACAGGCCTCCTCGCAGAGTCCGCAATAGATACAGCGTGCAAAATTGATACGGAACCAGGGGGCCCAGCGCCTGCCGTCCTCCCGCTCAGCGGCCTCCATAGAGATGCAGCTCACGGGGCAGGCGGCAGCGCACAGGAAGCAGGCGACGCACCGCTCTTCCCCGTCCGGGTCCCGGGTGAGGATGATCCTGGCCCTTGTCCGTTCCGACAGGGGGCGTTTGTACTCAGGATATTCCTCGGTTATCTTCCTCCTGAAGAGGTGAACGAGGGTGGTGGCCATCCCCCGGGCCAGCCCGCTAATTATTTCCAGGGTCTCCCGGATATAGCCGTCCTTTTTTCTCATGTTCGTCATGTCTCTTTCCTTTTCCTCCCTAAAATTTCTTCCTCAACCCCTGATGAGCAGAATGACCGCCCCCGTGGCCATGATGTTCAAGAGGGACAGTGGTATCAGGACCTTCCAGCCCAGGTGCATAAGCTGATCGTACCTGAGCCTGGGGAAGGTCGCGCGCAACCAGATCAGCACAAAGACGACGGCCGTCACCTTTCCCAGGAACCAGAGGATTGACGGCAGGACAGGCCCCCGCCAGCCGGCCAGGAAAAAGACGGTCGCAAGACCGCCCAGGACAACCATGGTGACATATTCTCCTAAAAAATAGAGACCGAAGCGCATCCCGCTATACTCCGTGTGATAGCCGGCCACCAGTTCGTTTTCAGCCTCAGGCAGATCAAAGGGAATTCTCTTTGCTTCAGCCACGGCGCTGATAAAGAAGATGAGAAAGGCCACAGGCTGCACCAGGATAAAGGGATACTTCGCCTGGGCCTGAACAATATCCACAAGGCTGAAGGACCCTGCCAGCATTACCACGGGCACCAGGGACAGTCCCAGGGGAAGCTCGTAGCTGATCATCTGGGCCGCAGCCCGAATACCGCCCAGGAGGCTGAGCTTGGAATTGGAGGCCCAGCCGCCTAACACTATGCCGTACACGCTTATGGAACTGAGGGCCAGTACGAAGAGGAGCCCCACGTTGAGATCAGTGATGACCATGGGGATCTCGACCCCCATGAAGGTCAATGTGGCCGAGAAGGGCACCACGGCGAAGATTAAAAGGGCCGGCACGGCAACCAGGGCCGGGGCATAGAGAAAAATCCACCGGTCCGCACCCCTGGGCGCCAGATCTTCCTTGGTCAGGAGCTTTACGATGTCCGCTGCGGGCTGGAGAAGACCCCAGGGACCGGCGCGATTCGGTCCAAGCCGGAGCTGGATCCAGCCCAGGAGCCTGCGCTCTCCAAAGGTAAGCCATCCGGCCCCCAGAAGGAGTCCCGCAAGCACAAGCCCGATTTTCACCAACAGTATTATTATTCCAAGTAGAAGGTACATGTCTGAGACCTCAGAGTCTATGAATCTGTTGATCCGTGACAAAGACCGGACCTTCCCCAAATTTCTGCCACCGGACCTGCCGGTGCCGGGGGGCAATGATTACCCCCGGTGCCATTGAGGTGGTAAGGCTCAGTTCCAGGGAAAATTCGCCGGCCCTAACTTCAATAGCCATGCTGTCCCCTGAGGAAAGGCCCAGCCGGGCCGCATCCCCGGGGTGCATCTGAAAACGGGGGGCGCTTTCGGCCTTGATCGTGAACCGGGAGTAGCAGGAGAGCTCCTCAGTACCGAAGGTCTGGTCAGTCAGGAGGAGTTCCATCCCTTTATCCCCGAGAAAGGGCGGCATGGGTCTGGAGGAAAAGATGTCTTCCGGGGGCACCTGGGGGAGAAGACGGATCGCGCCTTGGGCAACGCCCAGCTCCTCCCAGAGATCCTTGAGGAGCGGAGTCCCGTCCTGCCCGGAGATCTCGGCATAAATCTCGGAGAGAACTTCATGGGCGGCCCTGGGATCTCCACCGGGGATGTGGTCCAGAAAGTTCCTCGGCGGGTGATTCCCGTGGCTCAACATTGAGAGGGGCATGCCTCCCACGTGCACGGGGGATACCCCCTGGACCCTTCCCTCCTGATTCACAAAGGTGACACCCGTCCTCTCGAAAAGGGTCGTTGTGGGCAGCACGGTCTGGGCCCTCATTACGGAGGGAGAGGGCAGGTAATCCAGGACCAGCAGGTACTCCAGCCTGTCCAGGGCCCTTTCCAGCCTGGGATGATCCGGGAAGAGCCAGAAGGGATCCTGCTCCACCAGCACGACCGCCCTGACGCGTCCGGACTCAATGGCCTCTATCACTGATCCCCCGGCCCTTTGCGGTGACATCAGGCCGGCGCCGAAGGCATTGGGCCCGGGCAGGACGTGGAAAAGGCGAGCGCCTTCGATATTCACACGGAGAAGATGGGCGAGATCCGAGGCGAAGGCCACGGTGTTTTCTGCTGCCAGATCCGTGCCGCAAATGATGATGGGCCTTTTACTGGTTCCGAGTTTCCGTCCAAGCTCCTTGAGCTTTTCTTCCAGGCCGTGATCCTGCGGATAGCCGGCCGGCAGGGAATCGTAAAAACCTTTTGCCTTTTCCCCCAATCCTTCCGCCCGCTTCTCTTCCAGGGCCTCCCGCACAAGGCAACCTGCGAAAGAATCCATAACCCGGGGTGCTATCCGGAAATGAGAGAAATTGAAGGGAAGAAAAACCGGTCTGGGATCGGCAACGACCACCATTGCGTCTTTTCGCCAGGCCTGCCTCATGGCAAGGGCCAGCATGGGCGCTTCGTTGACAGGATCAACACAGAGGGAGAGAATGAAATCCGCTTCTTCCACCTCTCCCATGGATGCAACCACTTTCTCATCCAGTCGCGCGACAGAGGTCCTCACCTTACGTTCAACCGCGGAATCCATGAAATATCTCGGTTCGGGCCACCCCTGGAGCCTGCATAACCGCTTGAGCGCTGCCTGTGCTTCCAGGCTGCATCGTGCGGATCCCAGACAGAGAATGGAATCGGGTCCGCTTTGAAGGTGGATTTGCTTCAGGGCATCCGAGGCAGACCCGACGGCCCTTGCCCAGGAGGTCTCTTTGTTTTCCACCCGCGCCTTTCTCATCCGGTCGGGGTGGTTGGCGAAGTCAAAACCGAACCGTCCCCGGTCGCAGATGAAATGGCCGTTTATGTCCCTGTTGAAGCGGGCCTCCTGCCGTATCATCTCCCGGTACCGGGCGCTGGCCGTGGTGTTGCATCCCAGAGAGCAGTGAATACAAAGGGAAGGAGTCCGCTCAAAATCCCACCGCCGGCCCTTGAATCTGGCGGGTTTGTCTGTGAAGACGCCAGTGGGACAGATGTCGATGAGGTTCCCTGAAAAGGGGCTCTTAAGGTGCCCGCTCCTGAACCTGCCGAAGTAGGTTCGGTTTGCGATCTGCATGGCACCCAGGTCGCGGTAGCCCGCGAAATCCTGATAGAAACGGCGGCACCGAAAGCAGTGGATGCACCGGTTCATTTCATGCCTGACAAAGGGACCCAGGTCCTGGTCCACATAGGTGAGCTTTTTTCCGGGGTAACGCCTGATCCCGTGGCCTGCTGAGACGGTTTCATCCTGCAGGAGGCACTGACCGCCCTCGTCGCAGACGGGGCAGTCGTGGGGATGGTTCAGCATGAGGCATTCAATGATCCACTTCCTGAAGGCCACGGCCTCGGGATCCACGGTGGAAACCACCATGCCGTCCTGTGCCTCCACCATGCAGCTCATTTCCAGGCCCTTGACGGGGCCTTCCTTGAATTTCACGGCGCACATACGGCAGGCGCCCAGGGATCCGAGGGCCTCATGATAACAGAAGCGGGGGATCATGATGCCTAACCTCTCGGCGGCCTGGATCACCTTGGTCCCGGCAGGGACCTGCACCTCAAGATTGTCGATGATCAGCTTTGGCATGGGACCTCATTCTCGCCTTTGTTCCGGCGTTTTTTCGCCGCGCCCGAAGGGGCATTGCTTCTGGCTGATATGTTCCAGCACCTCCTCAGGAAAGTATTCCAGGAGACCCTTAAGGGGGGCCGCGGCCCCGGGGGCGAAGGCACAGTATGCGTGGTTCAGATATCCCACCATGTCGTGGAGCAAAGGGATGAAGGACTCCTTCCCCTCCCCATTTTCAATTCTCCTGAGGAGGTCCCGGATAAAGGGCAGTCCCTCCCGGCAGGGCGTGCAAAAGCCGCAGGACTCCCTCGCAAAAAATTCCATGAGATTCAGGGTCGTGGCGACGAGACACGTTTCCCGGTCGAACACGACGATGGCCCCCGTGCCCAGCCGGTGCCCGGCCCTTTTCAAGGGGTCGAAATCCATTTCAATGTCATAAAATTCCTTTGTCATGAATGCGGTGGAAGCGCCCCCCGGCAGACAGGCCTTGAATTCGGACCCTCCCCGCATCCCGCCGCCGGCCCCGTCAATGATCTCGCCGAGACGCGTGCCCAGGGGCAGTTCATAGCAGCCGGGCCGTTCTATCTTTCCCGAGAGGGCGTAGAGTTTTGTCCCGGCACCGTCTTCCGTCCTTGCGAGTCCCCTGAACCATTCCGGGCCGTTCCTCAATATATGGGGCACACAGGCGAGGGTTTCCACGTTGTTCACCAGGGTGGGCCGCTTCCAGAGCCCCTCCTCGGTCATGTGGGCCCCGCCCTTTATGGGATGGGGCCGGTTGCCCTGGATCGCGTTTATCTGGGCCGTGGCCTCCCCGCAGATATATCTGCCGGCGCTCCGGTGAACCAGGATGTCAAAGGAAAAATCGCTTCCCAGGATACGGTCGCCCAAAAAGCCCGCATCCCTCGATACCTCGAGCTCCCTTTCGATGAGCTCCGCGTCCATTTCGTAGGAAGGCCTGATAAAGAAAATTCCCTTCCTGGCGGAGATGGCGTATGCGGCGAGGGTGATGCCTTCTATGACCATATGGGGATCGCCGTTGACCAGGACCCTGTCCTTGAACGTGCCCGGTTCCATCTCGTCCGTATTGGGGACGACGTACCTTGGAAAGGGGGCCTGGTCCGGGACCCCCGACCACTTGAGACCCGTGGGAAAACCGGCCCCTCCCCGGCCTCTCAACCCGGATTTCTTGATCTTCTCAATAACGTCCCTGGGAGATCCCCTGAGGACGGCCTCGGTCAGGGCGCGATACCCGCCGCTCTGCCGGTATTCGTCGAAGCTTGCCGGCCGATCTGGCCTGTAATTGGACATCAACACCTGCTCGCTCATCTTGCTCACCGATCCTGGACCAGGGTGAAATGGTCCCTCCTCAATTGCTCCAGGAGCTCATCAACCTTTTCAGGGGTGAGGGGGCCGTAGGCCCTTCCGTTGACGAGCACTGCCGGGGCATGGTCGCAGTATCCTATGCAGACGGAGGGCAGGACCGTGAAGAGACCGTCCGGGGTAATCTCGCCGATCTCTACGGCGAGCGTCCTGCAGAGATAGTCCACCAGGGATTCCTCACCGAACATCCAGCAGACCACACCGTCGCAGGCGTGAATGACATATTTTCCGACCGGTTCCCGGTAAATAAAGTCATAAAAGGTCGCCAGCTCTTCGATCTCCAGGGGCGACATGTCCAGGAGCCCGGCCGCCTCAATAACGGCCTCGTCGCTGAGGTATCCGTAGTGACTCTGGAGGGCATACATGACGTTGACCACCTGCTCCCGGGGGTGCTCGCTCCCTTCAACCTGTTTCCTGATCCGGTCCTTCATTTCCTTCGGTATCATGGAGTACTCCTACCTGTCCGTGTCGGGCATCACATAATCCACGGAACCGATGATAGCCAACAGGTCCGCGATGCTCCGGCCTCTCGCCATGAAGGGCATGGCCTGGAGATGGGCAAAGTCCGGAGCGCGGATGCGCATACGATAGGCCATGTTGCTTCCGTCGCTCACCAGGTAATAACCCTGCTCTCCCCGGGGGCCCTCCGTGGTGAGGTAGGCCTCCCCCTTTGGTATCCTGGGCCCGCGGGTCACGTTGATGAAGTGATGAATCAAGGTCTCGATGTCCCTCAGGGTTTCCTCTTTCCTGGGGATGGCGTAACGGTAATCGTCGGTCACGTAACGGCCGGACGGCATCCCTGCGGCCGCCTGCTCGATAATTCTGAGGCTCTGGCGCATCTCCTCCATGCGGACCAGGTACCGGGCATAACAGTCTCCTTCGTTGAAGCAGGGGACATCAAAGTCAAAGGCCTCGTAACCGGAATAGGGGATGTTCTTCCTAACGTCCCATGGGAGCCCGCTGGCCCTGAGAAGGGGCCCTGAGACCCCCCATTCTATGGCGTCGTCCAGAGAAAGGTGCCCCACTCCCCTTGTGCGGCCCTCGAATATGGGATTGCGTGTGAGGAGAGATTCATAGGCCCTGATGCGGCCCGGAAAATATCGGATAAAGGCGTCCACCCGCTCCTTCCACCCTTCCGGAAGGTCCGCGGCAAGACCTCCCGGCCGGAACCAGGCAGGATGGAGCCTGGCGCCCGTGATGTATTCCACGATGTCTATAATTTTTTCACGGTCGCTCACGCTATAGAAGACAGGGCTCATGGCTCCCGTGTCGTGGGCCATGGTCCCTAACCACATGAGATGGTTTGAAAGGCGGAAGAACTCGGAAAGCATGACCCGGATGTACTGGGCCCTCTCAGGGACCCTGATGCCGGCCAGTGTTTCCAGGGAGAGGACATAGGAGAGATTATTGGCCACCCCTGCCAGGTAATCCACCCGGTCCGTGTAGGGCATGAACTGGTACCAGGACTGGCGCTCACCGATCTTCTCCACGCCGCGATGGTGATAGCCTATGTCCATCTCCATCTCGCGGATCTCTTCCCCGCGGGCCAGCAGTATAAAGCGCATAAGGCCGTGGGTACCCACGTGATGGGGACCGATATTCAGGAGGTATTCTTCGTCACCACGAGGGGTCAGGTACTGGGCCGCGTCCGCGGGTTGATACTTTTCAGCATCCCGGCGGGTATAGGGCGCCATTTCCGTGGCCCGGCCGGGATAATCCTTGCGCAGGGGGTGGCCCTCCCAGTCGTGCGGCATGATCAGGCGCCGGAGGCCGGGGTGGCCCTCAAACCGGATCCCGAACATGTCGAAGACCTCCCTTTCATACCAGTCGGCGCATGGCCAAATGTCTGTGATGCTCTGAAAGACGGGGTCCTGTCCCTCAAGAGGCACTTTCAGGCGCACCCGGCTTGCCGAATCATAGGAGAGGAGATGATAAACCAGGGTGTAGTCCGGATAGCCGGTCCGGTTGCGCCTTGCCGATTCATCAAGGGCCGTCAGGTCTTCCAGGCGCCGGAAGGCGTACCGGGTCTTGAGGAAACGAAGGACTTCCTTTAAGGGTTCCCTGTCCACATGGAGCGTGAGCATGTCGGAGGTCTCCGACGCCTTCCGGACCCCGACTCCGAACTCCCTCTCCAGGGCCCCGGCCGTCTCCTCGTCCCTTTCACTGATTTCGATAAGATGGGGGGGAGGGGTCCACATGAGTTCGGAACGGCTCTCGAAGAAGCGGGGCGGTGTCACGGAGGACCCCCTGACCGCAGTGCCGTAATAGCCAGGGCCCCTGGGATCCCTGGACTTGCTGATCCCGTCAACGAGTATGGGGGGCTGACTCCCCTGTTCCCCCCCGGGTCTGTGAAAAACGGAACGGGCGGGCCTTTCTGACTTTATTTTCTCCTGAAGCAGTGTCAGGCCCTGGAGCACCGCCTCGGGCCGCGGAGGGCAGCCGGGTATGTATACATCCACGGGAAGGATCTGGTTGATTCCCTGGACCACGCTGTAGACGTCGTACATCCCCCCGCAATTGGAGCAGGACCCCATGGACATGACCCATTTGGGCTCTGGCATCTGCTCATAGAGACGGAGGACGGCTGGGGCGATTTTCTTGAAAATCGTCCCGGAGGTTATGAGGAGATCCGCCTCTCGCGGGGTTCCCCGGAGGATTTCCGCCCCGAATCTGGAAATGTCATACCGGGAGGTGTAGGAGACCATCTGTTCGATAAAACAGCAGGATAGGCCGAAGAACATGGGCCACAGACTGTACTTGCGGCACCAGTTGATGATGTCGTCAAGACCGGTGAGTACAAGGTCCTCAACATTTTCCGGCGGGGTCATTCGGGATTTTTCCAATGAAATGCTCCTTTTCTCAGGACGTAGAAGAGACTGAACAACAGGACGATAATAAAAAAGAGTATCCTCAGATAACCGGTCCACCCCAGATCCTCAAAGGCCACGGCCCAGGCAAAGATGTATGCCGTCTCCACGTCAAAGATGACGAAGAAGACGGCAACGAGGTAGAAGGGGACAGGGTAGAGGAAACGGGCCGAGCCCGTGGGGATGACACCGCACTCGTAGGGTCTTTGTTTTTCTGGGTGCTGCTTTTTCTCCCCTAACCAGGCCACAAGAAAAAGGAGGCTCCCGATCGCGATCAGGATTGCACCTCCATAAAGGACCAGGCTCAGCGCACCGGGATTCCAGGGAGAAAAGGCATGGGACATGGAAACTGGCTCCATGAAACCTCCATATCTGCCGGAAAATGTTTCAGGAAAAACTCGAATTTGTTTTTCTTACAATAGAGATATGAAAGAGGATTTCAAATAGGGCGAATCATGTATTCACGTCTAATGCCTGCTGTATTTCCGCTGCGGGGCCGTGATCGTGATACCTTAAATTCCCTTTGAAAATACAGGATCAAGCCCATTTCCATTTGGGGGACTGCCGGACTATCCTTTCATGCAGGCAGGGAGGTGTGAGAAGTTACACCAAAAAACCCAAGGAAGCCGAAACCTTTATAAGGAGGGAAAGAGTATGAAAGCAGGCGTTATCTTCACAGGAACCGGTCCGATTCTTATTCTGACAAGCTACGGCTCTTTGAATGACCCGAAGCTGGTGGAAAAATTGAGGGTGAAGGGGTTAACGAAACTTATCATGGCGGAGGTTTCCCTGGATCTGGTGAAAAGACTATACGGCAACCACTTCAACGTCGTCATGGGGGACCTGAAACAGACGGATGATCTCAGGGTACTCGACTACAACGGGCACAATGTCTTTTACAATTTCAAGTTTTCCGATCTGGGTGAGTTCGTGTACCACGAAACACCGGAAGAGTAATGGAGTACTCCAGTACTCCTTAGGCACCAGAAATACCGGTAAAACAAATCCCCTTCGGGAATCACCAAAGCCGGGTCCTTTGGGCGAGGATTTTTACTTCGGGAAACAGGAGAGATGAAGATACGGTCTTTTGATGCACTTTCCTCCTTTTACGATATCTTTATGGACGTTTTTCGCGGCCGGATCCCGGGAAAAATCATCTCCTATCTCAGGCCCCGGAAGGGGGATGTGGTCCTCGATATAGGCGGCGGCACGGGTTACAATGCCGGCCGGATAAGGGGAGCGTGCCGGCGGGTGATCGTCCTTGATATCTCACCCAGGATGCTTGATCGGGCAAGACAATACGGGGACCTTGACCTGGTCCTGGGTGATGCCAGGATGCTCCCCTTCAAAAACAGGAGTTTTGATGTGGTCATGGCCGTGGATTCATTGCATCATGTCCGCGATTACCCTGGGGTCCTGAAGGAGGCAAAAAGGACGGGAAGGAATAAATTCTTTGTCGCCGAGTTTTTCGGGAGGAACCTTATGGGGAAGCTCTTCACGGGATTGGAGCGGTCTTTCCTGCCTGTTGATTACAGGAGGCCTGATGAATTTTGCCTGGAGGCCTCCCGGCAGGGAATAGCGGGCGATTACGAATATATCAGCAGCTTCGAGTATTTCTTTCTGGGAAAAATGCTTACGACCCCGGAGGCGCGGGAGGGAGCATTATGACTCCCACTCCGTGTGAAAGGTCCCTTCTGCATCAATTCGCTCATATCTATGCGCCCCGAAATAGTCCCTCATGGCCATGATCAGGTTGGCCGGGAGTTGAGTGCTCCGAAAGGCATCGTAATAGGCCAGGGCCGACATGAGACCGGGAATGGGAATGCCGATGCCGGCCCCGGTGCAAATCACGTCCCGGAGATCCTTTTGACGCTCCATCACCTCCTTACCTATTTCGCGGGAGAGGATCAGGTTCTCAAGATCCGGCTGCTTACTGAAAGCCTCGCGAATGTCCTCGAGCAGGGCCGCCCGGATAATGCAGCCTCCTCTCCAGATCCTGGCCACCTCCTCCGGGTCCAGATGGTAGCCGTATTCACGGGAAGCATGGCAGAGCAGGTCCAGTCCCTGCGCGTAGGTGAGGATGACGGCCGCGAACATCCCCCTTTCAAGCTGCAGAGCAAAGGTTTCCCGGTCTCCCTGAAGGGATCCGGAGGGGCCGGAGAGGACCCGGCCGGCATCCCTGCGCTCCTCTAAGTAATCCGACATGTCCCGCATGGCCACGGCCAGATCGATGGTGGGGACAGGAGTCTGTAAATCCAGGGCGTCCCAGGAGGTCCATTTCCCGGTCCCCTTCTGCCGTGCCCTGTCCAGGATCATGTCAACCAGAGGTTTGCCTGTTTTGTCGTCTTTGCGGCCCAGGACCCTGGACGCGATCTCGATCAAATAACTATTCAATTTCCCCTCGTTCCATTTTGCATACAGGGACCCCAGGCGCTCCGCGTCGAAGCCAAGCCCCCGCCTCAGGAGGTCATAGCTCTCGGCAATGAGCTGCATGATCCCGTACTCAATGCCGTTATGTATCATCTTGACGAAATGCCCGGCCGACCGGGGACCGATATAGGCTACGCAGGGCTCCCCCTTCACGTGTGCCGCGGATGCCTCAAGGATGGGAAGGATCCTGTTGTATCCTTCCTCGGATCCTCCCGGCATCAGGCTCGGCCCATTACGGGCGCCCTGTTCCCCGCCGGAGATCCCCATACCGAGGAAGAGGATCCCTTCCTTTGACAGGGCCTCTTCTCTCCTGTTTGTATCATTAAAGTGTGAATTTCCGCTGTCAATGATGAGGTCCCCGGATTCAAGGTTGAGCACCAGCTCGTTGATCACCTCGTCCACAGGGTCGCCCGCGGAGACAAAAATCAGGATCGCCCTCGGCTGTTTAAGGATTCCCGTAAACTCCTCGAGGGAATATCCCGGTTCAATCGAACGATGCCCCACTTCTTCTTCCATGAACGCGCGGGTCTTTTCTCTGGTCCGGTTGTAAACACCCACCCGAAAACCCTTGTCCGCCATGTTGAGGGCAAAGTTCCTGCCCATGACCCCCAGACCCACCAGACCGATGTCGCATCCTTTGTCGCTCATTTTTCCATCTCCTCTCATAAAATGTCACGGTAGACATTTTATGTAACGCGGCTTTGCCGCTCCATGATTATATCTTAGAAAGGATCTCCACTTTAACAATTGGCGATTCACAATTCACCATT
>CAZGIZ010000028.1:23862-36971 GCA_964526655.1 uncultured Desulfobacteraceae bacterium
TTAACAATTGGCGATTCACAATTCACCATTAACAATTTGTTGAGTGTGGCATACGTGTTTTTTCATATTCCGTGTGGTAAACCCCGTGAAGACCGATTTCCTCTGCCGCCTCCACGAACATCTTTCGATCGTCGAAATCCTCAAAATCGAGGTCAAACTTTTGAGCGGCGGAGCAACGCATGCTACGATCCCATTCGTTGGTGAGAAGGACGCCTCCTATATCCAGGAACAGGTTGCTGATAGGCCAACTGCTCATATTGCCCTGTCCTGTTCCCAGAGGTCCTGTCTCCGGGGATCTGCACTCTTTTTCAGGGCCGAGGCCCGCTTATCCTCCAGTGTATTCATGAGGGCATCATAGGGCTTGTTGAATTTTTCTATGCCTTCATCCTCCAAATCCCGGGTCACCTGATCGATGTCAATGCCCAGTTCCCGAAGTTGGTAGAGGGTCTCTCCGGCCTCCCTGACGCCCTGCTCCAGTCTCGGTGCCGGGTCGCCGTGGTCCCGATAGGCGTTGAGCGTTTCCTGGGGAAGGGTGTTGATGGTTTCCGGTCCTATCAGGGGTTCCACATATTTGACGTCGGGGTAATTCGGGTTCTTGGTGCTCGTGCTGGCCCATAACACCCTCTGGGGCCTGGCCCCCTTTTCCGCCAACTTGCGGAACTTTTTACCCCCGAAGATTTCTCTGTAGATCTGGTAGGCCTCCTTGGCGCTGGCGATGGCGAGCTGGCCACGCACCTTTTCGGCCAGGCCAGCCTTTTTGCCCCCGCCGGCAATTATTTCCTCCAGCATGGGATCGACGAGCACATCGATCCGGCTCAGGAAGAAACTGGCCACCGAGGAAATTCTTTCAAGCGGTTTTCCCGCCGCGGCCCTGTCCTCCAGACCCGAAATATAGGCCCCGGCCACTTTGCGATATCGAGGCAGACCGAAGAGCAGGGTAACATTCACATTTACACCCTCGCTGATCAACCGGCGTACGCACTTCAGGCCCTCTCTGGTGCCAGGGACCTTGATGAACACGTTAGGGCGGTCCAGTGTCTTCCACAGCCGGCGGGCCTCCGAGACGGTGCCCTCCACATCCCGGGCCAGGTGGGGATTGACCTCCAGGCTGACGAACCCGTCCTTTCCCTCCATCTCCTCATAGGCAGGCCGGAACAGGTCGGCCGCGGCCTGGACATCTTTTATGGTGAGGGCATCGTAGATTTCATGGGCGCCCTTTCCCTCCAGGGCAAAGGCCGTTATGTCACCGTCATAATCATGACTTCCCCCTATGGCTTTATGAAAAATACTGGGGTTTGATGTTATGCCCCTGAGGCCGTCCTCTTCAATGAGTGTTTTGATCTCACCGGAAGCGATCATTTTCCGTCTCAGAAAATCCAGCCAGATGCTCTGACCGAACTCCTGGATCTTTAACAAAGGGTTCTCTTTCATGGTTAGGCCTCCTCCATCTTTATTGCCCTGACTTTGTCCAGGCGGCGAATGAAGCGCCCGGTGTTCTTGAAATTCGCTCCCAGGAAGGCCCGGATCAGTTCCATGACCAGGGAATGTCCGACCACCCTTCCTCCAAGGCAGATCACGTTCATGTCGTCATCCTCCACGCCCTGATGGGCTGAAAAGGTGTCCGTAATCAGGGCGGCCCTTACACCTTTTATCTTATTCGCTGCCACGCAGGCGCCCACGCCGCTGCCGCAAATGGCAATGCCCCTTTTTACCTCTCCCCTTGCCACGGCCCGTGCCATGGGCACAATAAAATCCGGGTAGTCATCATCCGCTATGAATTCATAGGCCCCATAGTCTTCCACCTGGTGACCCGTGGCTTCCAGGTCCTTGACAACTTGCTTCTTCAGGTCAAAACCTCCGTGATCCGCTGCAATTCCTATGCGCATGGCTACCTCCCTTGAATACTTGAACCGGACCTCGTGCTGGCCCTCTCCTTCGGAATTTTCACCCAATTCCTACATATTCTCTACCCTGCGTAAGTCATGGTCAGAATAACCCATAAGATCCCCTGATGGGAATACTCAGAAACCTGTATTTTGCATCCGGCAGACCTGTAAAGCACCTTCCGGCCCGAACAGGTCAATAAGGGGAAAATGAAAAATAATGGATAGACCCCATGTATTCTTTTAAAAGGATCGTCTATAATGATCATAAATGGAGAAAATGAGAATCCTATTTTGCAGTGCACGAGTCCGGAGGCGATTGAAAATCGACTCAAAAGGCTTTTCGCCTTTTCCGGTAGTAACTTCCTGATCGAGTCGAAAGTCGAGGAAGACAGCGCCTGGGAAAGATCGAGGAAAAGAGACCCATGGGGAAAAATCTTGTTCTCGTTGGTGGCGGGCACGCCCACTTGGCCACCATAGCCGGCATTCGCAGTTTCATTGACAGGGGCCACCAGGTTACCCTGATAGGACCCTCCCCCTATCATTACTACTCGGGAATGGGACCGGGGATGCTGGGAGGGTTTTATCGGCCTGAAGAGATAAGGTTTCCCATTAAAAATATGGCAGAAAAGCAGGGAGCGCTTTTTGTCGAGGATAGCGTCTCCAGGATCTATCCGGACGACCGGAAACTGGAATGCGTCTCCGGAAGGACCTTCTCATATGATGTCGTTTCTTTTAACATCGGGAGTCTTGTTCCCCTCCCAATGATGTCACAACCAAGCGGGAATGTCCTGCCCGTGAAGCCCATTGAGAATCTAATCAAAGGGCGACTGAATATTTTAGACCTCCTTGCGAAAAAGGTCCCGCGAATCGTGACTGTCGGCGGAGGTCCTGCAGGCGTTGAAATAAGCGGCAATATCCTTAGGCTCGTCAAGGGAAGGGGGAAAGCTGAGATCAAACTCCTGGCCGGAAGCGGGCTTCTCCCCCGCCTACCGGAGAAGGCAAGGCGTATTGTCTCCGGTTCCTTGGCTTCCCGTGGTGTAGAGATTATTGAAGGGGTGCGGGCAGAGCGTATCGAACCCGATTGCATTCGTCTCCAAAACGGCAGGGAGATCCTATTCGATGTCTGTTTCCTTGCAGTGGGTGTGAGACCACCTGACCTGTTTGCAAAATCCGGCCTGCCTGCGGGGGAAGACGACGGACTTTACGTGAATTCATTTCTCCAGAGTGACCGGTATAGGCAGGTCTTTGGCGGTGGAGACTGTATCCATTTTATGCCCAGGCCCCTGGAAAAGGTGGGGGTATACGCGGTGCGGCAGAATCCCGTACTGCGTCACAACCTGCTTGCGTCCCTTGAAGGAAAGGCCTTGGAACCTTTCAAGCCCGGACGCAACTATCTGCTCATCCTGAACCTCGGAGACGGGCGAGGGCTCTTCTGGCGGCGTCCATGGCTGTGGGATGGGAAAGCGGCTTTTTTCATCAAGAACCGCATTGATCGTAATTTCATGAGGATGTTTCCTTGAGATAGCCGCAACCTCTCCTTATCCTTGTCAAGATACCCTCGAAATCATTTCCCATGATCTCACCATGGACGCCGCCTGGGCCTTTATTGACCTTATACTGTGCTCGTCGGACAAAAAGACGATTATCTTTCTATATGCTTTTATTAACGTTAACGAAATATTATGGAGCAAATCAGGAGGTATGAAATGAGACTCTTTTCGCCCCTTCAACTGAAGGAAAAGAAATTCAGGAACCGTATCTTTGTCTCTCCCATGTGCCAGTACTCCAGTGAAAACGGCATGCCGAACGACTGGCACCTGGTCCACCTCGGAAGCCGGGCCGTGGGCGGGGCCGCCCTGGTCATGGTGGAGGCCACGGCAGTCTCGCCGGAAGGCCGCATTTCACCCTGGGACAGCGGGATCTGGTCCGATGAGCATGCCCGAGGATTTCAGCGGATCACCGCCTTCATCAAGGCACATGGCTCCGTCCCCGGGATTCAACTGGCCCATGCGGGCCGAAAGGCCTCGATCGATGTGCCCTGGCGGGGGGACAGGCCCTTGTCACCGGATGAAGGGGGGTGGCAGGTCATGGCCCCAAGTCCCATCCCCTTTCAAGAACATTCGTCCGTTCCGATAGAGATGACACCAGAGGCCATGGAAGAGGTTGCTTCACAGTTTCGCGTTGCCGCGGAAAGGAGCCTGGACGCGGGTTTCGAGGTCCTGGAGATCCATATGGCCCACGGATACCTGCTCCACGAATTCCTGTCCCCCCTTTCGAATCAGCGGAAAGACGATCTTGGAGGATCTCTGGAGAACCGGGAAAGTTTCCCCTTAAGGGTGGCGAAAAATGTCAGAGAAGTCTGGCCCGAGTCCCTTCCCCTCTTTGTTCGCATCTCCTGTACTGACTGGGTAGAGGGTGGGTGGGATCTTGACCAATCGATCCATTTCAGTAGACGGCTCAAAGATATCGGAGTAGACCTGATTGACTGCTCAAGCGGGGGCCTGGTGCCGGACGCGGTCATTCCCTCTGGACCGGGCTTTCAGGTCCCTTTCTCCTGGGCGATCCGCCGCGAGGTCGGCATCCCCACGGGTGCCGTGGGGTATATCACAGAGCCCGTCCAGGCCGAGCAGATCCTGGCGACAGATCAGGCCGATGCGGTTATCATGGCTCGTGAGATGTTGCGTCATCCCTACTGGCCCCTCTATGCCGCAGGAGCATTGAAGGTGGATATTCCATGGCCCGATCAATACGGGAGGGCAAAAAAAAGGTAACCATATGGGAAACCTGAGGCCGGGGCACTTGGACACCTTTTAATAGCGACCTATTTACCGCGTACAGATGAGCAACAGACCTTTAGAAGAACATATCGAACCCCTGAATCGTGTCTTGAATCATATTAAACGGCTGTTGCGGCTGATTTACGGGGAGGACTCCTCCGGGTTCCTGATGAGGCTGAAAGACCTGATGGATCTTTACAAAGACAACAGGCTCATTTCAGCCAAAAGAAGAAAATATAGGGATCTGGAACTCCTCAGCGAGAAGGATGCCATCCTCATAACCTACGCTGATGCCATTCAACGGGAGGGAGAGAAGCCCCTGGTAACGCTGCGCCGTTTTCTCAAGGAGCATGTAGGGGACGCCTTCACGGGCCTCCATGTCCTTCCCTTTTTCCCCAGCAGCTCGGACGGGGGATACTCGGTCATCGACTACAAAAAAGTCGATCCTGAGTTAGGATGCTGGGAAGACGTTAGGGAGCTTGCAGGAGACTATCGCCTCATGGTGGACCTTGTGTTAAACCATGTCTCCAGCAGCTCGGAATGGTTCCGGGGCTTTGTGAGGGGTGATCGCCGATACCGGGATTATTTCATATGGAGTGACAATGAACTGGAGATGTCCGAGGTCTTCAGGCCCAGAGAAACCCCATTGTTCACAAAGTTCCACACGGCCCAGGGAGAAAAATGGGTATGGACCACCTTCAGCGACGATCAAATCGACCTGAACTATAAAAACCCTGAGGTCCTCATGATGATCGTGGACGTGATGTTGTTTTATATTTCACAAGGCGCGGAAATCATTCGTCTCGATGCCGTGGGCTACATATGGAAGGAACCTCACACCTCCTGTGTAAATCTATCGAAAACCCATCAAATCGTGAGGCTTCTCAGGAGCATACTGGAATATACTGCGCCCTATGCCCTAATCCTGACTGAGGCCAATTTCCCCTACAAGGACAATATCGCCTACTTCGGAGAAAGGCACGAGGCACAGATGGTTTACAGATTTTCACTCCCGCCCCTCGTCATAGATGCATTTTCACGGAGAGATACCTCATACATCAAAGAGATCACAAATAGAAAGAGACAGGATCTTCTTTTTTTTGACTTCCTGGCTTCCCACGACGGGATCGCCCTGTTAGCCGCAAAAGAGATCATGAGCCGGGAAGATTTTGACGGGCTTCTGGAGCTTACAAAGGCCCACGGCGGGCTCGTTACCTACAAAACCGCCAATAAGGGAAAAGAGCCTTATGAACTCAATATAAGCTATTTTGATGCAATCAACGACCCGGAGACACGCGATATTTCCCTTGCCGTCAGCCGTTTCATGGCGTCTCAGGCCATAATGATGACCCTCAAGGGGGTACCAGGGGTATATATGCTCAGTTTGTTGGGAGCAAGGAACAACCTTGAGGGGGTAAGAAAAACCGGAATAAATAGGATGATCAATAGGGAAAAACTTCATGTGGAGGACATCGAGGCATACCTGTCCGATTCTCAATCCCTGAGGCACCAGGTTCTTTCCAATTTCCTGAGAATGCTGGACCTTCGAAAACAGATCCGAGCCTTTAATCCTTCTGGCAATAAGCAGGTCCTGGAATCCGACAGGAGGCTGCTTGTCACCTCAAGGACCTTTGAAGGGCAAATCGTTCACATTGTTATCAATGTGAGTGGAGATCAACTGCCACTCAATAGATACAGGGGCAGACGAGATCTCGTGAGCGGAAACCTATTTGACGGTAAGGTGAAAGGTTACGGTGTCTATTTTTTCCCCGGGTGAATGCCGGACTTTCCCCATCGCCTTTTCCAGGATCTTTCCAGGGGTCTCTACTGGTTCAGACCATGGTGGGGAGAATGCTCAATGTGACAATGAGGAGGAGAGAGAGGGGATAGTAGCTGGCCCTGTTGAAAAGGACTAATGCATGGGAACGGGACCTTTTCCGGAAGAGATTGAAGGCGGGGGGCAGGAAGAGAAGGGAGCCCGCGAGAAACACTGCCATGGCCAGATGAGGGCCTAATCGTAGCCTGAAGAGAAAGAAACTGATGGCTGCCGTAAGGACAAGGCATCCGAGTGCCATGCCGCTCGCCACGGCGGGCCCGTAACTCACCAGGATGGTTTTTGCCTTAGAGAGCCTGTCTTCCTTGATTTCCGCCCAGTCATTGGGGATGTTTTGACCTCCCACTTCCCAGAAAAAGAGCCACAGAAACAGGGTTGCCAGCATGATCAAGGACGGATCCGGGTCAACGGCGAAGACTGCAGCGACGGGGCCGCAGGTCTTGACTGCCCCGCTGACGAGCACCCGGAGAGGGCTGATTTTCCACATCAGACAGTAGAGGATTTCAAGCATGCATCCAGCCGCGAAAATTACAACGCAAAAGGGGTTTAAAAGATAGGCACCAAGGAGGGCCCCAAGGCCCCAGAAGACCACCCAGAGAAGGGCTTCGTTGAAACCCAGCAGCCCGTGAGCCAGTGGATGGCGCAGGATAGAGGCATCCAGGTGGCTCCCGGGATCCCGAAAACCGCCTCTTAGTATTTTTTCCCTGTCCGGGAGAAAGTCCATGACATCATTGAGCCCGTAAACGGCAGTGTACCCCGCAAACACGGTTATCAGACCAAGGGCGATTTTGCTCAAGTCAGGGAACCCTCCCAGCCATAAAAGGGCGGCAAGGCCCGGTGTCGCCATATCGAGAAGACCGTGGGGAGTCCTGGACAGGGCGAAGAAGAGCTTGAGCCGGCGCAGTCCCCTAAGTTGCGTCCGGTCGTGGGGAGCAGTTAATACCGTTATCGCGTCCATAATGGTCCTCCTTTCATCTCTTTTCCGCGACCCCCAGAATACCAAAAGGCGACTCCCGATACCCGGGAAGGATGATGAGCCCCGCTTCCCGGAGGCTGTCATGAAATTCCCTGCCGTGGAACCGGTCCCGCCTGGGGTGATCCAGCAGGCGCCGAAAAATGGGGTTCGCGTAAAGGGGAGGGTAGATCTCTTCGAAATAGAAACCGCCCTTTTCTTTGAGGACACGGGAGATTTCCTTAAGCCCCAGGTCCCATTGCTCCAGGTGATGCACGATCCCGTAATTGAACACAGCATCGAAAGAGCCGGTCCCGTAAGGTAGATGCTGGGCATCGGCAAGCAGGAAGAGCGTCCGTTCAAGGACAGGATCAGGGGATTTTTTAAGGGCAAGCCCGATCATGTCCGGATCGATGTCCAGGGCGTCCACCCGTTCGGGTAAAAAGTTCCTGCACACAAGTCGTGCCCCGTAACCACTCCCGCAGCCGATTTCAAGGCATGATCCCCCCCTTGGCATTGGTCTGATCCGTCTGAAGTACCAGGTTTCAAGGACCTGGACAAGCCTCCTCGCAGGGCTGTTTACCCAGAATCTTTCGGGCCAGTTGACTTTCATTCTGTTTCCGGAACGACCTTCCTTTCATTTGATGTAAGAAAACCGGTTTTTTAGGCCGAATCGTGGTCATCCGGCTATGCCTGGAAATGGATATCCGGTATGATATTTCTTTTCAATGAGATATCTACTTGAAAAGAAACATCATGCCTGCTTTGCCTGTAAAATCCCTTTGGAGTGAAATCAAGGCCACGTCCTTCCCCGTATTAATCATCGGGATCTTCGATGGGAGCGGATTCTTTACTCAGGCCTTGAGGGCCTCATATATTTTCGCAATACCGAAGGTGAGTTGCCTGGACTTTAAGATTTTGAAACCCGCTTCTTCGATCTCGCTTAAAAATTCTTCCTCACCCGGGAATTCATGGACCGACTGAACCAGATAGGTATAGGCGTAATCCGTCCGGGAGATCCTGTTTCCTATTGGAGGCAGGATATGTTCGAAATAAAGGCGATAGAGGGGTCCCAGGAGCCGGTGATCCGGAAGGTCGAACTCCATGATGAGGATCTGGCCTCCTTCCTTCAAGACCCGCATGAATTCTGCGAGGACCTGACGTCTTTCCTGAATATTGCGTATTCCAAAGGCCATGGTTACAACATCGATTGACCCGCCCTTTATGGGCAGAAGCCTGCTGTCGCCCAGGGTCAGGGAGGTACGGTCCTTAAAATATTTCGACCCGAGCTTTTTTTTGGCGACAGACAGCATCCGAGGCGAAAAGTCGAGGCCGATGACATGGACCTTGGGCCGGTGCATACAGATCTCCATACAGATCTCCCCAGTGCCCGTGGCGGCGTCAAGGACCAGACCGTCCTCTCCGGCCCGGATATGCCGTGCAAGCGCTCTCCTCCAGCTTACGTCTCTTCCCAGGGAGAGAAAGCTGTTCTGGAAATCGTAGGAGGGGGCGATTGTTTCGAACATATTTTTTACCCTGAGGCTCTCCATGGATATTCCTTCTTGATACGAGCGATCTTTCTCTTGAATCTCAGACTCCGGCTCCCATTAAGCAAAAAAACAGGGGTGATGGAAATGGGGTCTATCGTGTATTTTTCAGGAAATGAAGAGTAATGATATCTTTTAAATAGATCCTCTTGAATTCAAAAGATACAATCCCGGATCCGAAAAATGTCGGTTATCGAAATTTTTCATAGGACTCAAGGAGTTTTTTTGTGAACCTCTTGGAAACACAACAGGCGGTCGGGTAAATCGGATGTTTCATTATCCATAGTTAACCTCCGTCGCTGAGGGTGAATCCTATATGTGCGCCCTTTTTAGCAGAAGGGGGGTACCTGATAATGGAGATTGTGATCAGATCATTCAGGACCAGAGGAGAAACTATCGAGGACGGTCCCAGATGCGCTGGGATATATTTTAGAATAATGGCCCGGTTTGTCAAGAAGGCAGCCAGGGCGAGGCGAGTATCGGATTGCCGGTGCGTAAGGCCTGTATCTGTTAAGGGCTACATGCTTTTCTGTGAGAAAATACATTACTTAACTACTGGGTTTGTTCATGCCTATAATGTATTTATAATATGGTCATTGGTATTTCTCCGAAGCTGCCCCAGCCGGGAGAGGAATCTGAAATACGGGATACAGGGAAGGACCGGGCTGTTTTTATGGAAACTCTCTTCGATCACGTGATGTTGTCGAGGCTTCAATTCGCCTTTACGGCCATGTTTCATATCCTTTGGCCCGTGCTCACCATAGGTCTGAGCCTGTTTATCGTCCTTATGGAGGTCATGTGGCTCAGGAGCCGGAATGAAGTCTATTTTCGCCAGGCTCGTTTCTGGACCAGGCTGTTCATCCTGAATTTCGCTGTAGGGGTAGTGAGCGGCATTCCCATGGAATTTCAGTTCGGCACGAACTGGAGTGGTTTTTCGGAAACCGGTGGTGACATTTTCGGCCATCTCCTGGGCTTTGAGGCGACCATGGCCTTCATGCTGGAGGCGGCCTTCATGGGCATCATGGTGTGGGGATGGAAACGTGTCTCCCCCCCTATGCACCTCTTTGCCACCTCCATGGTCGCCCTCGGGTCCTCCCTCTCCGCTTTCTGGATTATGACGGCCAACGCGTGGATGCAGACGCCTGCAGGGGGGATCTTTGATAAGGGACGTTTTGTGGCGGCAAGCAACTTCGGGCCCATTTTCAATTCCGACATGCCCTGGGCCGTTTCCCACATGTGGGTGGCCTGTCTGGAGGTCACCGTCTTTGTGGTGGGAGGGATCAGCGCCTGGTATCTGTTCAGGGGAAGGAAGGTTAATTTTTTTCTGAAATCTTTCAAGGCCGTTGTCATAGCCGCTATTCTCATTACCCCCCTACAGATCTATCTGGGTGACGGTTCGGGTCGGATGGTCGCTGAAACCCAGCCCACAAAACTGGGCGCCATGGAATCTCACTGGCGCACCAATCCCCCTGGCGAAGGGGCGTCATGGAACCTTGTGGCCTGGCCGAACAGATCCAAGCAGGACAATGATTGGGCCATCACCATCCCCAACGGGCTAAGCCTGCTTATCACCCGCTCGCTTACGGGCCAGGTCAAGGGGTTACGGGATTTTCCCAAGGAGGATCAGCCCCCCATCTTGCTTCCCTTCTATTCCTTTCGAATCATGATGGGCCTGGGGTTTCTCTTCTTTTTCCTGACCCTCTGGACCCTGTGGGCGTGGCGAAAGGGTAGATTGAAATCCGCGGTCGTTTCGGGGCAAAAGAAGCTGCTTTTTTCATGGATGGCGGCGGTGCCCCTGAGCTACTTGGCAGTGGAAACCGGCTGGATAGCCCGGGAGGTTGGGCGCCAGCCCTGGATCATATATGGGGTCATGCGTACCAGCGAGGCTGCCAGCCCATTGCCGGCATATACGGTTGGAAGCTCTCTTTTGATTTTTGCAGGGATCTATACGGTGCTTTTCATCCTGTTCCTGCTCTTTGCCTGGTATATTGTCTACAAGGGACCCGAGGCATTAGAGTAGGCTTTCATTGGACTGAGAAGAGGAAGATATGGAATTTTCAATCGCAGGGCTTTGGCTCGCCATTATAAGTTTTTTCCTCCTCTACTATGTGGTAAGCGACGGTCTCGGTCTGGGTGTGGGAATCCTCTGCCTCTTTTCCGGGAAGGAAGGGGACCGGAAGGTGATGATGGAAAGCCTGGGCTACACCTGGCATACCAGCCAGACGTGGCTCGTGGTGGTGGGAGGGCTGCTTTTCGGGGCTTTCCCCTTGTTCTACAGCATCCTGTTTTCCGCCCTCTACATCCCCGCCGTGCTCATGCTCCTGGGCCTGGTGTTTAGGGGGGTCTCTATCGATTTCCACGAGCACTCGCGGTCCAAGCGCTTCTGGGCTATGGGATTCGGCGCAGGGAGCCTGGTGGCTGCCCTTGCACAGGGCCTTCTCCTGGGGGGCCTTCTTGCAGGGATTGATGTCCGTGGCGGCCGGTTTGTAGGGACAGTATGGGACTGGGCCAATCCCTTCTCCTTTCTTGTCTGCCTGTCCGTCGTAACAGGATACGTCACCCTGGGCTGCAATTTCCTGATCCTTAAGGCAGAGGGCGATTTGCAGAATCGGACCTTCCCCAAGGCCATTGTCTTTTCCGCTTTGACCCTTGTGCTGTCCGCGGCGCTCTTCCTGTGGGCCAATCTGCGATACCCCCATGCGTTAGAGAAGTGGCTCTCCTCGCCGGACCTGTTCTACGTGGCGCCCGCTACTGTGCTGGCTGGATTAGGGTTTGTAATGCTCTTCCGCAGCCTGATCAGGCGCCGGGAGGCTGCTCCCCTTTTCTGGAACGCGGCCGCAGTCGCCCTTGGTTTCCTGGCCCTATCAATTTCTTTGTATCCCCAGATGATCCCCCATGCCCTTTCACCAGTCACCATCAGTGAGGCGGCTGCTTCACATCGAACCTTGATATTCATGCTTGTCGTCACTGGCATCCTTATCCCGGTCATGGTGTTTTACACTACTTATACCTACCGGGCATTTCGGGGAAAGGTCAGGGCATAGGGAGAGTTCACTGATTCCCTTCATTCCTCTCACCTGGTGCTGGCAGGCGGTTGTCGGAAAGGAGATCCATGCAACAAACGGGGGAAGGCAGGTAAAGTGGGGCAAGAGTTCGCCTAAAATACATAATTTACCCCATTTGACGTTTCTTCCTTTTGGGTTATTAAATTATATAAGGAACTTTCAAAAATCAGCCTGGCCATGGGCGAACCCGTTTCAATGCGACAGGATCCGCCGTCCGGGAGACCCTTATCAATGAGCGGATCGCCTGTAAGAACCACGGTTAGGAGCCCGGAATGATATATGATTAAATAGAGGCCGCCGGCCGTTGCGGCGGCGAATTACAAAGCAAAGGAGACTTAATAGAAAATGGCTGATCCAATCATCATCACAGGCGATGAGGCCGAGGAAAAAAGCGCAGAGGATCTCTTTACCCTCCTGGGCAGCAGCCCTGAGGGCCTGACCGGTGCCGAGGCTGAGGGGCGCCTGACCCAGTATGGCCCGAATTCCCTTGAGGAAAAAAAGGTCAACCCCGTTTTGAAATTCCTGACTTATTTCTGGGGGCCCATTCCATGGATGATAGAGGCGGCGGCCGTCCTGTCCGCCCTGGTAAAACACTGGGTGGATTTGATTATCATCCTCGTCCTTCTGGTCTTTAACGCGATCGTGGGCTTTTGGCAGGAATATCAGGCTGCCAACGCGGTTGAAGCCTTGAAGAAACAGTTGGCCATAAAAGCCCGGGTCAAACGAGACGGGAAATGGCAGGAAGTTGACGCCGCTACCCTGGTCCCCGGGGATAACATCCGCCTGCGCCTGGGCGACATCATACCGGCAGACATAAAGTTGACCGAGGGTGACTACCTCAGCGTTGACCAATCGGCCCTCACAGGCGAGTCGCTTCCTGTGGATAAGAAAGCGGGGGATATGGGGTACTCCGGTTCCGTTGCCAAGCAGGGGGAGATGGTGGGCCTGGTGACGGCAACAGGGTCAAACACGTACTTTGGCAAGACCGCTGGCCTGGTCTCTTCGGCAAAGTCGGTCTCGCACTTCCAGAAGGCGGTGCTGACCATCG
>CAZGIZ010000029.1:0-36789 GCA_964526655.1 uncultured Desulfobacteraceae bacterium
ACACTCGTAGTTGCAGGCGTATGTAAGGAGAAAATGTACTTGTGTGAGCATGATTGCAATCCTCCCGAATAATTAATCTTTTATTTTACTTGAGGACGTCGGAGAGAATGACAAGGCTGCAATCCCGGGGAAAAAATTACCGTCCTATCAGTTGTTCGTGCCGGATTCCATCGATACCACATTTTGGAAGAGTAATCAACCGACCTATATGTGGTGTAAACGGCACGGTTGAGCTGAAGACATTGAGCTTCATCATTGATAGAGTGCTCCACAAGGGTAAGCAGGGGTCAGAATCCCATCAAAAGCCCATTGCCAATTTTAAAATAATCGACTAACTTAATTATCTGAAGAAAGGATATCTCTCATGGACTTAAAAGAAGGCGTCATAAAAGATACGGCAGCCGTCACCAGGAACCAGTTAGGGACCTTTGGGGGCGTGTTCACCCCATCGATCCTTACCATCCTCGGGGTGATCATGTTTATGCGTGCCGGGTTTGTGGTTGGACAGGCCGGGATTTTCTATGCCATCCTGATTCTGCTGATTTCCAAGTCCATCACAATCCTGACGTCTTTTTCCATTTCAGCGGTCTCCACCAACACCCCGGTCGCGGGCGGCGGTGCCTATTTTCTGATCTCCAGGGCCCTGGGTCCGGAGTTTGGCGGGGCCATCGGTCTCGCACTCTATTGCGCCCAGGCCGTCTCCGTTCCCTTTTACATTTTGGGCTTTACGGAGGCCCTAATTCGAAGTTTCCCTTCCGTGGCCACCTATTATTTGTACATCGCCCTCACAACAACAGCGGTCCTTTTTTTTATTGCCTATGTGGGAGCACAATGGGCCATAAAGACCCAGTATCTGATAATGGCTGTCCTGGTACTGTCCATCTTGGCCTTTATGGGGGGAGCGGCGCTCCAATTTAACAGAGAGGCTTTTATAGGGAACTGGTCCCCGGCATTTACGGGAGCGGACATGTCTTTCTGGGGAGTATTCGCCATTTACTTCCCGGCAGTCACCGGGATCATGGCAGGTGTAAACATGTCGGGGGATCTCAAGTCCCCGGGCCGCTCCATTCCTTTGGGGACATTTGCCGCCGTGGGTGTAGGGTTCCTGGTATATTTCACGCAAATAGTCCTTGTTGGAGGGGCCCAGACCAGAACCCAGTTGCTTGAAGCCTCTTTTGAGACCCTTGTCAACCAGGCGATCTTCGGGACCGGGTATCTGGTTGTGGCAGGGGTCTTTGCCGCGACCCTTTCGAGCGCAATCGGTTCGTTTTTAGGGGCCCCACGCGTGCTTCAGGCCGTGGCCCGGGATCATGTGATACCTCCACTGAGTCCCTTTGCCCGCGGCACGGCCCGGGGGAATGAACCGCACCGGGCACTGTGGCTGACCCTGGGAATAACCCTGATCATCATTGTCTGGGCATCGGGAGACAAGAGCGGGAATGCATTTAATGCACTGGCCGCGGTGGTGACCATGTTCTTCCTTTACACCTATGGCATGGTGAACCTGGCCGCCTTTGTAGAGTCCTTTGCCGAAAACCCGTCCTTTCGGCCGACCTTTCGATACTACCATTGGGCGCCGGCCGTGACCGGTGCCTTTGCCTGCGGGGTCACGGCCTTTCTCATCAATTCGGTGGCAGCCGTTATTGCCGCGTTTCTCCTTTCTATTCTTTACGTCCTGCTGAGGCGAAGACTCCTCATGGTCCGCTTTGGAGACGCCCGATGGGGATTCATATACTCACGCCTCCGGATGAACCTCCTAAGGCTCTCAAAGGTGCCCGTCCACCCCAAGAACTGGCGGCCCACAATACTGGTTTTGACCGGGAATCCGGAAGACAGGATGACCATGGTCATGTATGCCCTCTGGATAGGCGAGGCCCGGGGCATTGTGACATTGGCGCGCGTCCTGGTGGGAGAACTGGAGCAGATCGTCAAATTAAGGGAGACGGCCGTGGAGCAACTTGATGAGTTTCTTCGAAAAAATGAGTTTGAGGCCCTCTCCTCGGTAGTGGTCACAAGGAGCCTTGATGAAGGCCTGACAGCACTTATACAGGGGCATCCCGTGAGTCCGCTTAGGCCGAACATGGTCATGATGGGCTGGACCTCGGACCCGGACAGGGCAGAGTCCTTTGTACATCACCTGAACACGGGCCGTTTATTAGGCATGAGCCTGATCATATTACATGATAGAGGGCTTCCAAAGGAAAAGGGCCAAAGGCGTATTGACATCTGGTGGCGGGGCCGCGAGAACGGCTCCCTCATGGTCCTCCTTGCTTATCTGCTTACCTTGAACTGGGATTGGACCGAGGCGCAAATCAGGCTGTTGAGGCTTATCGACGAGGAGGCGGGGAGAGAGCCCTCTGCCAAGGCTTTGCAAGATCTACTGGCCCAGGCGAGGGTCAAGGCCGAGGTACAGGTACTGGTTTCCGACGCACCATTTCTGGAAATTCTCCACCGTCACTCTTCAGATGCCTCGGTCGTTTTTCTGGGATTCAATGTGCCGGAAGAGGAATCTGCTTTGACCTTTCAATCCTATTTTGAAAACATGCTGTCCAAGCTCCCGACCACCCTCATGGTCGCGTCTTCGGGGGAAGCGGATCTCTTTGCATGATGACGGCTCTTCCTTTTACAAATCCTACCTATATCTTTCTGTGAATCTCGCATGGGAAGAGTCTGTTCGGCGTTCCACCGGAAATAGGGTCAAAATATGTATCATTTGTAAGAATGTTAATATTTGCCTTTCCATCTGTCGGATTTCCCCAGCCGAAATCGATCCATACCATTCCGGCCTTCGTATTCTCAGTCAGTGCCGCCCGGAAGGTCGCCTCTCCCTGGGGAGACGTCACGTCGACCGCATCACCCGGTTCTATTCCCCTTTCGGCAGCGTCCTTTGGATGGATATAAATGAGTGGTTCCGGGTATGAACGGGAAAGCGCTTCGATATTTTTCAGCTTGGTATGGACGAACTGTGCCGGACGATAGCTGGAGCCGAGAAGGGAAAATTTCTTTTTTGCCGTGACCTTTTCACCCGTTGACCCGCCACCCGGCTCCGTGTAAGAGGGTATCGGGCTGTAGCCGCATTCTTTAAAAGATTCGGAATAAAATTCAAATTTTCCGGAAGGTGTGTCAAAACCCTTTTCTTTATGCTTCTCATATTGGATGGGCGGGGTAGCGTAAACGATCTGTTCCTTATCGAGACGCTGGAAATCGACACCCGTCGGCCTGATCATGTAATCGATCCAGCTCGGGGTATCGTGGAAAGGATAGTCCGAATGGATCCCCATCCTTTGGGCAAGCTCGTATTCCACCTCAAAGACGGGCCTGGATTCACCCACAGGCGCCGCAACGGGCCGGGCCAGCGCCAGAAAGCCCCCCTTGACACTGGCGTAGGCCCTGTAACCATGGCTTTCAAAATCCGATGTGACCGGCAGGACCAGATCAGCCATCTCAGTGGTGGCCGTTGGAAAGATATCCGTGACCATTATCCAGTCCAGCTTATCAAAGGCCTGCCTGGTCCTCTTTTCGTTCGCCTGTACAAGAACGGGGTTACAGTGATGGACGATCATGGCCCTGGGTCGATCCTCTTCATCTCTCAACAACGCCTCCTTTACGGCGGGGAATGGGACCTCTCCAAAGACCGAAAACCTCTTGTACCATAGCCGTTTTTCCACCGGAACACACTTTGTAGGCAGCAGGGACTGCCGGGCAAAGGGCATAAAAACATTGCCTCCCTGCACATCCAGATTTCCCGTGAGGCCGATCAGCATGGCCACTGTCCTTGAGGCATCCACACCGTTTGCGTACATATCCAGGCCGTTACCCTCATAGATGACTGCGGGGCTGGTTGTGGCATAGCGCCTTGCCAGTTTTGCGATATTTTCGGCTGGAATTCCTGTGAGTCCCAGGGCCCATTCCGGACTGCAATCCTTGACATGTGTTTTCAGTTGGTCAAACCCCGTGGTGTATTTTTCTACAAAATCCCTGTCGTAAAGTGCCTCCTTTATGATCACGTGGATCATTGACAGCCCCAAGGCCACATCCGTCCCAGGATTAATGCGCTCCCAGGTGTCCGCTTCCTGAACCGTCTGTGTCCGGAAGGGGTCTATGCAGATGATGGGGACACCGCGTTTCTTCAATCGCGGGACAACCTGTCTCATGCCGTCATAGGCGGCGTATGAGCCGAGACGTTCCGACACAAAGGGATTCGTCCCCCAGAATATCACAAGCTTCGTGGTGTCATAATCCGGTTCAGCCCTTATTCCTCCTGTTACGGCCTTGAAGGCCGTCATCCTGGGCACCATGCAAAGGTTGGCCGCACCCGTCATATTGGGAGAACCGAATTGCCCCATGAATTCAAGAAAACCGTCCCTGCATTGGTAGGAAACGGGTGCGCCCCCGCATCGTACAAGGCTGGAGGCCCCGAACCTGTTTTTTATTTCCCCTAACTTCTCCGCCGCAAGAGAAAGCGCCCTATCCCAGGAGATCCTTTTTAAACCTGTCGCGGTCTTTTGCAGGGGAAATCTCAACCTGTCCCTGGAATGGATCACCTCGGGAATTGCAGCCGCCTTTGAGCAGATGCGCCCCCTGTTCATGGGATGATCAGGATCTCCCTTAACTGAAATCGTGCCGGTCGAATCTCTATGTAAAATGATACCGCAGTTTGTGTGACAGAACTGGCAGATTGTGCGAAAGCTTTTTGGCTCCATAAATTCCTTCATTAATATTCTTTTTCTCCCTACTGTTTGAACGGCAGGGCCACCCTCGTGCCAGAATTGTTATGGAAAAAGCGGTCACCGAAGATGTTTGCCAAGTAGGCCGCGGCCTTGAACCCGGTGCAATGGGAGACTCCGAGGTATTGTACGCCCATTTCAAGGAGCGCTTTCCCCGTTTTTTCCAGCCTTTCTTCCGAGGCGTGAACCAGGTGTGTGCCGCCGATGGCCGCGTAGATACGGTCTTTTCCGGCTACCTTGCGGGCCTGCATCAACGTATTGACGATGCCCCGGTGCGCACAGCCGAGGATGACGACAAGACCGTAATCTGTATCGATAACAAGGGAGAGGTCATCGGCCAGGGGGTCCTGTTTCAGTTCATCGTCCTCTTTTACACAGAGATATGTCTCTATCGATTCGTACTCCGTAAGCATTGGAATCTCGCCCGTGGTTGTAATATGTTCCGAGATCTTTTGAGGCTGTGACGACAGTTGAAATGCGGCGCCCCTGGCCTCAAGGGCTTCCCGTCTGTGGGGGATGCCGATAAACCGTTTGGGTGTTTCATCCAGGCTGCCGTACTTAATCGTCCAGATATCCGGGTGGGCAAAGATCTGTTTCGGGCCGGTCCTCAGGAGCGCTTCATACAGGCCGCCGGTGTGATCGAAATGGCCGTGGCTGAGGACAATGCAATCCACATCCGAGAGGTCGATACCCATGTTCGTCACATTCAGCATCGAGGCCGTCCCTATGCCTGTGTCGAAAAGTATTTTCTTTTCATCCGCTTCCAGGAGCATGCTCAAGCCCCACTCACCAATGCAATTCGCAGTGGCTGCATTTTCAGATAATGTTGTTATTTTTATTTCCATTTTTTCTCCTTTCTAAGAAATAATGCCGAAATCGCTCTTTTATAAACCTATAAACTCCTGCCTCCACAGTGGTATGGATCTGATAACATTTTTCTACGGACTTTCAAATACTGAAATTAGAGACGTTAAAGGTAGTGGAAACTTCACTTTGATGATCCTATAAGTTTGACAATACCGGTTGCGTTCACAACAATTTCGTTATAACAGTTGTTCAGTGGGTTTATACAGCATAATTTCTCGTTCTTCTGGTACAGTAATGTGCCTGAAAGGTCCATGTCAAGCCATTCTTGGATAGTTTGAAATTTTTATGCAGGTTCTTTAAAAAAATATAAGACTCCGCATTTTATAAATAATTCCGGAATCCATTTCCCATTTTTTGAACATTCTCTTATCAAAGGATTGACTAAGGTCATGATCTCCGGTATCTCAAATGGAAATAATGGGTTGTCCCGGGACCGAGCAGCGTATCGTTTTTCTCACTATTGGCGGGGACAGGGTCGAACTGGTGGAATACACGCCCACGGGAAAGGCACTTATTGATAACCAAGCAGGGGATACGGGCAACGCTCACGTGTGCTTTAAAACGGATAACATCCAGGATCTCTTCGAAAGACTGTCGGCAGAAGGTTTCAGACTTCACTGCAGTCCGCAAAACAACGGGAGGGCCATTGTCATCTATTTCAGGGACCCCGACGGAATTATTCTTGAAGCGACGCAGCCGCTGATGCCTGCATAAATCATGTAACGAAAAGGAGCTAACAATGAAAGATTTCAAAGGTAAAGTTGCGGTTATTACCGGCGCCGCGAGCGGTATCGGCCGGGGGCTTGCGGAAAGATGCCTTCAGGAAGGCATGAAGGTAGTGCTGGCAGACATCGAAGCACCTGTGCTGGAAAAAACAAAAGATGAACTGGAAACAAAAGGGGGGAACATTTTAGCTGTCCGGACGGATGTGTCAAAGGAAGAGGATATCGAACAACTGGCAATGAAGACTCTGGGACAATTTGGGGCGGTTCATCTGCTCTTTAATAATGCCGGCGTTGAAGTCAGGGGGGCCGTCTGGGAGCAGACCAGGTCGGACTGGCAGTGGATCATCAATGTCAATCTCTGGGGCGTCATCAACGGGATCAGGGTCTTCGTGCCCCGCATGCTGGAACAGCAAACCGAATGTCATATAGTCAACACCGCATCGACTGCGGCATTGATTACCGGTCCGGGATTGGGGAGTTATCGCGTCACGAAAAGCGGGGTTATCGCCCTGTCTGAGACCCTCTATCATGAACTAAAACTGCAAAAGTCCCTGATAGGTGTTTCCGTTCTTTGTCCATCTTTTGTTCGTTCAAGGCTGGTGGAGGCGGAAAGGAATCGTCCTGCTGAATTTAAAGATCAGAAAAACGCGCGGAATTTAGCGCCCTATGAAAAAGAAATGATAAAATTCTTTCAGGAAAAAAATCGAAACGCAATGCCTCCTGAGCAATTCGCCGACCTGGTCTTTAAGGGGATCAGTGAAGAGACATTTTATATCCAGACCCATCCGGAGATGAATGATAGTATTCGATCAAGGATGGAGGACATTCTCCAGGCAAGAAATCCCACAGGCCCGGTAAGATAACATTAAATAAGTGCATTCAATAATTAATGTATAAGACTAAAACTATTGATCTGGTGTAAGTTTACGAGCGTCCTCGTGAAAGCAGGTGTTCTACCTCATAGGTCAAGTTGTTTTCTTATCAGCGTTGCGCCTCACTATCATGATAATGGAGCCACCCATGATCATACAGAAACAGAAAAACTGTCCCATGGTAAATGGCCCGAGAATGAAGCCCAATTGAGGATCGGGTTGCCGCACGAATTCAATAAAAAACCGTATCAAGCCATATCCGATGAGATAGAAACAAAAATGAAATCCGGCAGGGAATTTTCTTTTTCTTAAATTCCAGAGGATTATGAAAAGGAATATTCCCTCAAGAAAGGCCTCGTAGAGTTGAGATGGATGTCGCAAACTGTGGGTTGGATCCAGGGGAAAGTACATACCCCAGGGCACGGTGGTGATTCGACCATAAAGCTCCCCGTTTATAAAATTCCCTACCCTGCCAAAGGTATAACCTAAGGGAATTGCAGGACATATCAAATCAGCAAAACGCCAGAAATTTATCCTGTGTTTTCGTAAATAGAAGGCTGAGGCAAGGATGACTCCGATTACGCCTCCATGATAAGACATCCCGGAAATGCCGACGTACTGAATCCCCTTTGAAAAAGAAAAAGGGCTTATTATCTCCAGAGGGTGGGCCATGAAATATTTAAAGTTGTAAAATAATATATAACCCAATCTGCCACCAACGATAATCCCTATAAGAGCCCAGTAAAAAAAATTCTGTAGCGTACTCCTGGGAAGGTTGATATTTTCATATTTCAACCTGTGGGATACAAGAAGATAGACAACGATCAATGCAACAACATACATCAATCCATAATAACGCAAATGAAATGAACCAATTTCAATAATATCAGGATTAATATGGTATGGTATGCTATTCCACCAGTTCAAGATTTGACCTCATACAAAATAATTAATTGCAGTGCCGAAGGCATATAAAAGGAAGTGACATCGGTGTCCAACGCCTTGTATGCGTCCCCGATAGCGGGATCAGTGACCGCATGTCGAAGATCCCGGTTTATAGGGGGGTGTGAACCTTTCGACCCTGAGCGACTCGACCTGATCTAGTCGATAGGTCTCAAGGCCGAAGGGCTTATGGGGTGACCCGCCTTAGCTGGAGCTTCCGCCTTCGCTTGCAGCTGTGGCGTGACGAGTGGGGAGGGGGAGTTAAAGACGCCCCTTTACCCGATAAGCCTCATTTCACAATAGATGAAGCAATATTAGGGCTCGCGGGATTGATGTCTATGCTTCTCGTTTTTGGAATGACTACCAAATCCATTTTTCATTAATCTTGGGCTTAACGTCGGTGCTATGGGGCACGCGGGTTTTCAGCGTGCCCCTGCACCATGTTATCTAAAGGTTTTATTCGTCACCTATTTCTTACTCAAGTTCTTCCTCAAGAATCGTGTCCAGTCTTTCATACAACCTATCAAGTCTCTTCTGGATTTTTTTATCATCCGTATGGTTTGCCTCTGCCGCTATATATCCGATCAGTTCCTCAAGTTCATATGTCGAATAGCTCGCAATCAGTTGCTTACCCTTGATTTCTGCAATTTGCAGTCTTTTTGTTAAATCAGGCCCGGCAAAGGTATCAGCAATTATCAAATCTCTTTCTTCAGGCGTAAATTTGATTTCAACTTCATTCATTTTCATTTTCCATTTCACAGCTAACGTGGCATAACCTGCTCGGGTTGAGCGCCAGCGAAATCCCAGTCACGGTTCATGCCATGGTTATCCGTTCCTTGGTGAAATTATGCAGCCTCTATTCGCTTTAACCTGCTGATATCAAGGGATTGTTCTGCTTTCCATAAATCAAACTGCAGTTGCAATCGAAGCCACCCTTCCGGTGTTCGCCCAAAAACCTTTGACAGCCTTAAGGCCATCTCAGGACTAATTCCTGCTCTGCCGTTCAAGAGGGTTGAAAGGGTCTTTCGAGCAACACCAAGAGCTTCGGCTGTTTCGGTTACGGTTAAATCCAATGGCTCAATGCAAAGCTCTCTTATGATTTCACCAGGATGTGGGGGATTATGCATACGCATTGTATACTCCTTTAATGGTAATCTTCGTAATTTACGTCGGAGACATCTCCTTTTTCTAACTTAAAGGTGACACGCCAATTTCCGCTTACTTTTACAGACCATGTTCCTTTACGCCCACCTTTAAGTTCATGTAGATTTAAACCGGGCAAATCCATATCATCTAAGGTTTCAGCGGTTTCGAGAAGTGCGAGGATTTGCCGTAGGCGCGTTACATGTTGCGGGTTGATACCTGCAAAGCTGCCAGATTCAAATAGCTTTTTTAAACCCTTGTGTATGAATTTTTGTATCATGCGAATATATTGTAACCAGATACGTAACAAGTGTCAAGGGGTGTCGACGTGAATGTAAAAGTGTACCACCTCCCGGTAACTGGTCATGGTAGATTTCTCCCTTAAAGGAGGAAGTAGCCATGATATCATGGGAGCGTATTATGGACATATTCGCACTTCGTCGACAAGGTTTAACCTACCGGGGAGTGTTTTATGGCCCTAAACTTATTAAGTTCCTTGCAATGTAACCCCTCCCGGCCTCCCCTTAGTCCAAGAGGAGGAGAAGCGAGCCTGGGGGAACGTGAAATCCAATAATCACATATATGTCGGAAATACCAAAATTGGTATTTCCGACATTTTACGAAAATGGCTGTTAAAGGTCCGTTCAAATTGCAAGGTTATTATTGAAAAATGATAGCCATTTCGATGGCTTAGGGAGATTTTTGAGGATTTTTCCAACCTGTTCTATAAATTTATAGAACAGGTTTATCCTATTGCAGGTAGCAGTTTGATCAGGCTGTTATATTTTGAAGTTTATTTTCAAATAAAAACTGCTGGTGATACTCCGAAACGTTTGCTTAACATCTTTACTTGACGCATATTTAGTTGACGTTTACCGGATAATATTTCTGATACAACACCCTGACTACCGATTTCAGTTAGATCAGCTTGTTTCAGGCCATGTTCCAACATCAAAGAATTCAAAGCATCAATGGGATTCCCCTCTATCTCTTCAATATATTGGGATTCATATGTTTCAATCAGGCTTCCGATTGTCTCCATCAGGGAGGCTAATGGATGGCTCTCATTATCCCCTACTTCATCAATAAGGCTATCAAGGAGATTGACCAATTTATCATAGTCTTTTTTATTATGTGGTACAGAAAATATGGGCTGAATATCGGCCCAAACTTTTGCAATTTCTTTAAGCTGGGTATTCATTTTTCCCTCCAAAATCCTCGACCATATTCTTCATGGGTAAGAATATGCCGAATATAAACCCGCTGCGTATTGCAATGTATTGCTGTAATCAATCGGGCCTTATTTCCACCAATATTGAAAACCGTTAGATTACCGACTTTATCAGCACTTGGAAAAGTCTGGCGAAGTTCGTTAAATGAATTGAAATTAGTTCGTTTGACGATCCGGTACCAAGATTCAAGGGCAGAGGAACAATCAGGATGTTTTTTAGCAAATTCAAGTAAGCGCTTACGAGTGATGACGTGCATACTGAAAATTTATCTCATAATGAGATATTTGTCAATAAAAAATGAAGAATTGGAGATATCAGCGATTAATTGGATACCTGCATACAATAATCTAAAAGCTGAAATATTTCCGGTGTTGACGGGAAGAAGGCCATATTCGGGAATAAGGGTTGTTTTTCTCTCACCCGCTCCCGTTGGTCACTTGAGCACACAGAGTTAACTGAAAGATTTATCTTTTTTGTCTGATTCGTCGAGAGGACGAATCAGATCAAATAGACTCTGTGGCATCAGCGCGCTCAGTGAGAGGTAAAAAGGCCTTTTTAGGGGTGGTTGTTAATTAGGTCATTTTCTTCTGGATCAATTCTCTTGCCTTTTTTGGATCGGCCTTGCCTCTGGTCTTTTTCATAACCTGGCCCACCAGGAAATCGACGGGTTTCTGCTCCCCGGCCCTTATCTGTGCAACGGCCTCCGGGTTTTCAGCCATTGTCTCTTCCACCAGACTTCCCAGGAGGGAATCATCGGAGATTGTTTTAAGCCCCTTTTCCTTGATGATGGAGCCGGGGTTCGTCCCTGTCCTGAACATCTCTTCCAGCACGGTCCTAGCGATGGTCTCAGTGATCTCGCCCCGGGATATAAGGTGTATAAGCTCTGAGAAGTCCTCGGGCCTGATCACACACTCCTGGATGGAGATGGAGGCATCCTTGAGCAGTTTGAAAAGCTCCTTGATGATCCAGTTGCTGAGTCTCCTGCTGTCCTCGCAGACGGCGGCGCAGGCCCTGAAGTATTCGGACACCTCCCTGTCTTTTGTCAGTATGACGGCGTCGTTCCTGGGTATCCCGAACTCTTCCATTATATTATTTAGCTGCTGGTCGGGCAAGTCCGGCATGCTCTCTCTTATCCTGCTTACAAACTCCTTGTCTATTTCCACCTCCAGGAGGTCTGGGTCTGGAAAGTACCTGTAATCCGGGGCGTCCTCCTTGCTCCTCATGGGCAGTGTTATCTTCTTTTGCTCATCAAAGAGCCGTGTCTCCTGTTCCACCTCACCGCCTGACTCCAGTATCCCTTCCTGCCTATTTATTTCGTACTCAATGGCGTCCATCATGAACCTGAAAGAGGACATGTTCTTGATCTCGGCACGATTTCCGAAACAGTCTGATCCCTTGGGTCTGATGGACACGTTAACGTCGCAGCGGAACTGGCCCTTCTCCAGCATGCACTCGCTTATCTCCAGGTATTTCAGTATCTGCCTCAGTTTTTCCAGGTAGTTACGTGACTCCTTTAAGGAGCGCATGGGGTTTCTTTCATGGTCCGTGACGATCTCGAGGAGGGGGACGCTGGAGCGGTTGTAGTCCACAAGGCTGTATTCCGAGGCCTCGAAGGAGTCGGAGGAGTGCACCAGCTTTCCCGCGTCTTCCTCCAGGTGGATCCGCTTGATGCCCACCTGGTAGGGGAGGCCGTCATCACCGGTTATCTCCAGATAGCCGTTTTCACAAAAGGGCCTCTCATACTGCGAGATCTGATAGCCCTTGGGCAGGTCGGGGTAGAAATAGTTCTTTCTGGCAAACCTGGAGAGCCTGTTGATGGTGCAATTGAGGGCCAGGCCCGCCTTGACGCTGTATTCCACTGCCTTCCTGTTGAGGACCGGGAGGGCCCCGGGCTGTCCCGTGCAGACGGGGCAGATACGGCTGTTGGGCGGGGCGTCGTATTCCACTGGGCAGTCACAAAAGAGCTTTGTCCTCGTGTTCAGCTCCACATGTGTCTCGAAACATATGATAACGTCATAATCCATTACAAAACCTTTTTCTCACCGCAGCCGCCAGAGCCCTTAGGCGGAGGCGGCTGCGGTGAATCCTATGTTTTTGCCATCTGCTCATAGGCGTTGCCGACGCGAAGGACAGTCTCCTCATCAAAGGCCTTTCCGATTATCTGCATGCCCACGGGGAGACCATCCACTTCCCCGCACTTGACGCTCATTCCCGGCAGTCCTGAGAGGTTCAGGGAGACCGTGTATATGTCAACCAGATACATCTGGAGGGGGTCCGACATCTTTTCACCAAGCTTAAATGGGAGGCAGGGTGTCGTGGGAGTGATAATGCAATCCACCCTTTTGAAGGCCCTGTCAAAGTCCTCCTTTATCAATGTCCTCACCTTCTGCCCCTTGAGGTAATAGGCGTCGTAATAGCCCGCTGAAAGGACATAGGTGCCGAGCATTATTCTCCTCTTTACCTCATTCCCGAATCCCCTGCTCCTGGTTTTCTCGTACATCATGATCGTGTCCAAGATGTCCTCATCCGACCTGAGGCCGTATTTTACCCCGTCATATCTGGCCAGGTTGCTGCTGGCCTCTGCCGTGGCAACGAGGTAGTAGGAACTGATGGCGTAGGGGGTGTGGGGAAGGGTGATGTCTATAATAATGGCCCCGTTTTTCTCCAGCAGCCCCATGGCCTCCATGACCCGGTCCCTTATTCCCTGGTCCAGGCCCTCTATGAAGTACTCTTCGGGCAGTCCGATCTTTATTCCCTTTATGTCTTTCTTGAGGGATTCGAGGAAGTCAGGCCTTTCCACTGAAGCGGATGTGGTATCCATCCTGTCATGGCCGCATATGCTGTTCAGGAGCATGGCGCAGTCTTCCGCGGTCCTGCCGATCGCTCCGATCTGATCAAGGGATGAGGCATAGGATACGAGCCCGTAGCGCGAGACCCTGCCGTAGGTAGGCTTTATTCCGGTCACGCCGCAGAAGGCCGAAGGCTGCCTTATTGATCCGCCCGTGTCCGTCCCCAGGGCGATAATGCTCTCCCCTGCGGCGACAGCGGCCGCTGAACCGCCGCTTGATCCGCCTGCGACGCGTTCGGGATCGATCGGGTTCCGCGTTGGACCGGCAAGGCTGTGCTCCGTGGAAGAGCCCATGCCGAATTCATCCATGTTCGTCTTGCCGATCACCACTGCCCCGTCCCGCAGGACCCTCTCCACGGCAGTGGCGTTGTATGTGGGGATAAAATTGTTGAGGATATTAGATCCGCAGGTGGTCTTTATGCCCCTGGTGCAGAGGAGATCCTTAATTGCCACGGGAATGCCGTTTAGAAGGGGGACCTCTCCACCCTTTTGAAACCTCCTGTCCGCCTGTTCCGCCTGCTCCATGGCCAGCTCGGGAGTGGTCGTGATAAAGGCGTTGATGGTCTCCTCCCTTTCATCAATCCGCCTGAACACTGACTCGGTTATCTTTTTCGAGCTTATCTCGCCCTTTCTCAGCATTTCAGCGAGCCGGGCGGCGCTTAGATCGCATAATTCCATAGGCCGGATGTTCCTATATACAACGTTAGAATGACAATAAGATCATATCTCTTTTTATTAGAAAGTTTCTCTATCTTTAAAAAGGCGCAAGGCGCAGGGCATAGGGCGCATGGCCTTAAACTTGAAACTAAAAAGCCTTTTATGTAAACCGGGTAAATACAAAGATTTACGATTCTTACAAAATTTTCGGGACCTTGAAATAGTCCTTTTCCCGCATGGGGGCGTTTGCAAGCAACTGATCGGTCTCTTTTTTTTCAGCGGGGACGTCCTCTCTCCAGACGTTCTTTATCTCAAGTACATGACTCATGGGAGTCACGTTATCTGTCTCCAGCTCGCCAATGGACTCCACATAGGTCAGAATAGAGTTAAGATCCTTTTGATAGGCATTGGCCTCTGATTCCGAGAGGGTCAGCCGGGCGAGCTTGGCCACGTGAAGGACCTCTTCCCGGGAAATCCTTTCATATCCCCTGGGTCCGCTACGCACCGATTCCCCTTGAAATCCTCCCTTCTTTCCTCCGGATTCACCGGTCCCGGCCGAAAGGAGACCGAGACCCAGATCATTGAGCTGGGACATTTCGGCATCGGCCGGGGCCTTGGTCAGGGGGCAGAAGGCGCTCCTGTTTTTGGGAAAGGATATGACGTCGCGAATAGAACCTGTCTTCAATATCATGGCTATGACCCTGTCCATGCCCAGCGCAAGGCCGCCATGGGGCGGGGCCCCGTATTCAAGGGCCTTGAGGAAAAATCCGAACTTGTTCTCAGCTTCCCGCCGGCTGAGGCCCAGGGCCCTGAATATCTTTCCCTGCAGCTCCATATCATGGATACGAATACTTCCGCCGCCGAGCTCTTCACCGTTCACGACCAGGTCATAGGCCCTGGATTTGAGACCGAGGACGTCTTCAAGATCATCCGGATTAAAATCCGTTCGATCAGGCATGGTAAAGGGGTGGTGCTGGGAACTCACTTCCCCGTCCTTCAATTCAAAGAGAGGGAAATCAGTGACCCACAGAGGGAAAAACCTGTCCCCTGGGATCAACCCCAGCCTCTCGGCCACATGAAGACGGAGCCGGCTGAGCACGGCATTGACGATATCCTTCCGGCTGTCCGCTATCATCATGATAACATCCCCGTCCCGGGCCGCGAATCGCTCCATGATCTTTGACTGTTCTTCAGGGCTGAAGAATTGCACGATATTGGATTGCAATCCCCCTTCAATCACCCTCATCCAGGTCATCCCCCTTGCACCGAAGGAGGGCACGATTTTCATGGCATATTCGTTCTGCAGGATATTCTTGCTAAGACCCTTAGCACCTTCCCTGACGCGGAATCCTTTGATAAGACCCCCCTTTTCAATAACCTGGCGGAAAACCGTGTAACCGGTATCCTGGACAATATCCGTAATCTCCTCAAAGGTCATGCCGAAGCGGAGGTCCGGCCGGTCCGTGCCGTAGAGTTCCATGGACCTCTCATAGGTCATCCTGGGAAAGGGCCTCGGCAGTTCGATGCCTCCCAGCCTGAACATCCTGACCGTGAGTTCCTCGATAATCTCGTAGATAAAGTCCTCGTCGATAAAGGATGCCTCCAGGTCCAGTTGGGTGAACTCGGGCTGGCGGTTGGGTCTCAGGTCTTCGTCCCTGAAGCATCTCGCTATCTGGAAATACCTGTCCATGCCTCCCATCATGAGGAGCTGTTTGAATAGCTGGGGGGACTGGGGAAGGGCATAGAACTTCCCGTGGTGTACACGGCTTGGGACAAGATAGTCCCTGGCCCCTTCAGGGGTGCTCCTGGTCAAGAAAGGGGTTTCTATCTCCACGAAGTTTAGCTGGTCCAGGTATTCTCGGATGCAATTTATGATCCTGTATCTCTTGATGAATATCTCCTGCATGGACGGCCTCCGGAGGTCGAGATACCGGTACCTGAGCCTCAGGTCTTCGTCCACATTTTCAGGGCTTGTCTGGATCTCTTCGCCAAAGACCATTGCCTTTTCCGTGATCTGAAAGGGGAGCGTCTTTGACCTGGACAGTATACGAAGGCTTTGGGCGAATACCTCTATATCACCCGTATCGAGATAGGGATTCTCCGTCCCCTTTTCCCTGAGGGCGACCCGGCCCCTGACTTCTACGATATACTCCTCCCTCAATCGTGCGGACATCTCATAGGTGTCCTTGTTCTTCTCCGGGGAAAAGACGACCTGCACGATACCACTGACGTCCCTCAGATGAATAAACAGGACATTGCCGTGATCACGAATCGCGTCCACCCAGCCCATAAGCAATACGTTGCGGTCCACATGGGAAGGGCCCAGATCACCGCAATATACTCTATCTCTCCAATTCATGAAAAATCACCTGGCCGCTTTAGTCTAAAAATGGAAATGAACATATAGCCCATAGTGTCGATATAATCAAGGGCCGTTCCCTCTGGCTCCTAAATTTTACTCATGCAATATACCGACCGATATTACTCGTCACAATGCATATTTGCGTTATTAATCATAAAAATTTTACAAAAATGTATCATATAGGATTTCCAAATTTTTATGATATTTGATAATTAGCTGATATTATGAGAAAATATCTAATTTAATATTTTGGCATTGTGATTGCAAATAATCAAGGGAGATTTGAATTTTATCAGGGCAGGGGTGAAAAATAAAATTTGATGTTTAAATTTGATTATATGTCTTGACAAAAGGCGTTCATTTTTCTATAGAACACGATTCCGCACAATGACGTGCATTTTTGAGTTATCGACAAGGGCGTCCAACTCCGGGGGGAGATGAGGCGCCTTTTTTATGTTGCCCGTTCCCTCCTTCAGAAGGCGTCTGTAGCATATTGAATTGAAAGTTCACGTAAAAGGCTCTACAATTAACCGGAATTTCGTAAAGCAGGCAAGCCGGCCGGGATACTAATGCGGGCGGCATTTTTACAGCGAAATAAGAAAGGACATGTTTTGCAGATGAATGGCGAACAGAGGCGTAACCTGGCTATTTTTTATTGCCAGAACGTTCCTGAAAGCAGCGAAGAAAACAGACAGGCCCTTGAAAAGGAGTACAAGGGGTCCGTCCGGTTTTACCCTGTTCCATGCAGCGGCAGGCTGGAGCCCCTTCACCTGTTAAAGGCCCTGGAGGAATTCGCTGACGCAGCATATCTGATAACATGCCCTGAGGGGGAGTGCAGGTATTTTGAAGGCAACAGGCGGGCAAAAAAGAGGGTTGAAAGGGCGAGGGCCCTTATCGAGAGTATCGGCCTGGAAAAAGAACGCCTTGATATTATTATGGGATCAAAGGGGGAATTGAAGGGCCTGGCGAAACACACCGGAGAACTCGTGGATCGGGCATCCGGGCTTGCCCCTTCGCCTGTGCACGGAAATAGGGTGTAAGGTCTAAGGTGTAAGGTTTATGGTATAGGAGTCACGGCCCGGGGCATAGGATTGAGGTGGTGAACCTTAGACCATAGACCTTAAACCGCAGAAATCGGATGATTTATAGAGGAGACAGAGACCATGATTACGGCTGAACAAAAACCAATCGACGAGATCAGGGAGATGATCGCCCCTTACAAGCGTATTCTTGTCCTGGGCTGCGGCTCCTGCGTTGCTGAATGCGCGGCAGGCGGTGAAAAGGAGACGGGCATGCTGGCATCCAGTCTTCGAATGGCCGCCAAGATGGAAGGGCGGGATGTGGTCATACATGAAAAGACCCTGGACAGGCAGTGCGTGAAGGATTTTGTCATACTCCTGGACGATATCATTGGCGATTACGACGCCATTCTTTCATTGGCCTGCGGGGCCGGGGTCCAGGCCGTGGCGGACATGTTCCAGGAGATTCCCCTGATACCCGCACTCAACACGGAGTTCTTGGGAGAGACACGGGATCAGGGTTACTGGCTCGAAAACTGCCTCGGATGCGGGGATTGTATGCTCTTCTTTTTTGGCGGCGTCTGCCCCCTGGCGCGATGTTCCAAGCAGCTCCTCAACGGGCCCTGCGGAGGATCAATTGACGGAGTTTGCGAGGTAAATCCTGAAATTCCCTGCGCCTGGCAAATGATCATCGACAGGCTGTCCTCTTTTAACGCGATCGACCGGCTGGAGATGATATATCCGCCAAAGGACTGGTCCAAAAAGCAGGGCAAGGGACCGAGAAAGATTATCAGGGAGGATCAGCAAAAGTGAAAGAGACAAGTAACTTAAAGGCAGTTCTTGAGAGAGGGGAGTTCGCCGTGACCTCGGAATGCGGCCCGCCCAAGGGAGCCGATCCCGAAGCGATCATCAGGAAGGCGGGGCTGTTAAAGGGAAAGGTGGATTCAGTCAATGTAACGGATAACCAGACGGCCATCGTTCGCATGTCCAGCATGGCCTCCTGCACCCTTTTAAAGGCTGAGGGTCTTGATCCGGTCCTGCAGATGGTCGTGAGGGACCGGAACAGGATAGCCCTGCAGTCAGACATATTAGGGGCTTCCGCCCTGGGGATCAGAAACGTCCTCTGCCTGTCGGGGGATCATCAGTCCTTCGGGAACCAGCCGCAGGCGGTCGGCGTCTTTGATCTGGATTCAATCCAGTTTATCCAGGTCGTGAAGAATATGCGGGACGGGGGAGTGACACTTGGCGGCGAGCCCCTGACCAGGGCGCCGGAACTCTTTATCGGCGCAGCTGCCAATCCCTTTGCGGATCCCCTGTCTTTCAGGGTGGTGCGCCTGGCAAAGAAGGTCACGGCGGGCGCCGACTTTATCCAGACCCAGTGCATCTACAATATTGAAAGGTTCGAAAAATGGATGGAAATGGCCAGGGACAGGGGCCTACACGAGAGGGTCCATATCCTTGGAGGCGTCACGCCACTGAAATCCCCGGGAATGGCCAGGTACATGAAGAACATGGTAGCGGGCATGGACGTCCCCGATGACCTGATAAAAAGGATGGAGGGAGTTCCCAAGGACAGACAGCGAGAAGAGGGTATCAGGATCTCTGTGGAGACCATAGAACGGCTGAAGGAGATGGAAGGCGTTCATGGGGTCCATATTATGGCCATTGAATGGGAAGACGCCGTCGGCGAGATCGTTGAGAGGGCGGGGCTGTTGCCGAGGAAGAAATAAAAGAAAGGCGCAGGGCGTAAGGCGCAGGGCGCAGGGAAAAACTGTTTTACCCTGAGCCTTGTGCCTTGTCGAAGATCCCGCTGACTTTTGCGGGGCGCCCTGTGCCTCTTTGCCGGTCCTATAGGCCCGGTGATTGCTGGCTTAGCATATATAGAATTCGTAATGGAGAGTAACACGGGATCATGCCGTCCAAATACATGATACATACGAGGCAGGTGCCTCACAGGTTTAAACCTGTTACAAGGTCGGGCGTTATCGCCTGGGAAGAGGGCTGCCTGAAGTGCGCTGTGTGCGTGAAAAAGCAGTGCGTGTACAAGGTCTATGATAACCGGGACCTGGATTCCAGGCAGATGATCGATTCCATTGATAACCAGTGCATGAACTGTTACCGGTGCGTGCAGAGCTGCCCTAAGGAGCTTATACAAAAATCCCTCAATCCCGAGTTTACGGCCATGGGGGATTCCCACTGGGCCCCGGATATTATCTCGAGGTTGTGGTACCAGGCGGAGACAGGGAAAATCCCCGTGTCCGGGGCAGGCTATCCGGGTCCCTTCAGCGGACCCGGCTTTGATTCCATGTGGACGGATATGTCCGAGATAGTCCGCCCCACAAGGGACGGCATCCATGGCCGTGAATACATAAGCACGGCCGTGGACCTGGGCAGGACACCCAGAAATATCATTTTTTCTGGCACGGGTGAAATAGCCGGAGATCCTCTCAGTCTCATTAATATTCCCATGCCCATAATGATCAGGGTCCCGTCCTTCGGCTCCATAAGCCAGAAGACTCTGGAGGGATGGAGCATGGCAGCAAGGCGGCTGGATATCTTTGTGGCCATGTCCCTGGAAAAGACAGACGGCCTGTTGGAAGGGTTTCAGTCCCATCTGATCCCGGTTATATCGCCTGGGTCGAGATACGAATATCCCGGCGAAGGGATCAGGATGGTGGAGATCCCGTGGACGGAAGACTGGAAGGAGCGCATAAATAACGCCCGTGAACTCAACGAATCAGCCGTTATATCGGTGCGACTGCCGCTCAAAAAGGGCGTGGAAGAGGAGATAATCGCGCTCGCGGACCAGGGTGTCCCAGTCTTTCACCTGGAGGGGAGTATCAATGGAAGGACCCAGGATGATGAATCCCTTTTCCTCAAGGATGGGATTCGTTCGGTCCACCTGTCCCTGGTTGAAAAGGGCATCAGGGACGAGATTACGCTCCTGGCAAGCGGGGGCATCGCCATGGCCGAGCACGTGGCAAAGGCAATTATCTGCGGCGCAGACGCCGTGTTTGTAGATTTTCCAATCCTCATCGCCCTCGAGTGCCGGATGTGCCGGCGCTGCGAAAAGGGACTTCCGTGCCCCGTAGAGATAGAGAAGGCGTCTCCGGGATGGGTTGCCGCAAGGACTGTCAATTTGCTTGGGGCATGGCACAACCAGCTCCTGGAGGTGATGGGGGCCATGGGAATAAGAGATGTCAGGCGATTGCGCGGAGAGGCGGGCAGGGCCATGTTTTTTGAGGATATGGACAGGGAGACCTTCGGGTCACTGAACAGGCTGGAGGAGGGATTCGAACTTGAGTAATGACAGTCATACTATCCCTGAAGTTGTGCGGACACCGTCAAGGTTCAGGAATCCCATAGGAAAATACAGGCTTAATCGTACAGGAGACTGCATATCATGCGGCAAGTGCATCGAGATATGCCCCTATGGCGTACATGTCATTAGGAGGGGAAAGGTCTTTGTCAAGAATCATTACCTGTGCGTGGGAGATGATTGCCTCGATCCCTGTTATGATGCCTGTCCAGTCAATGCGCTTTCCATAAGGCGAAATCCCAGTTTCGACGCCCTGGGCGACTTCCGGTGGACACCGGACCTCCTGGCGAGCACCTGGTATATGGCGGAGTTCGGCGCCATGCCTCCCGCAGGCCTCGAGTATAAAACGGGGGCCTCAGGGGGCGGGTTTGACAAGCTGCGTATTGTCTGCAGGAGAGATGTAACCGGTCAGGCGGAAGACCCGGAAGACGAAATAGACGTGGGTGTTGAGCTGAACAGGCGCAATGATAATGCCCACAGGATCAGGATAGCGGTCCCCTTTTACGGGGGAGGTATGTCGTACGGTTCAGTAAGCATCTCTACCATGCTCAGCAGGATGAAGGCCGCGGCCGCCTTAGGGACCTTTTGCTGTACGGGTGAAGGGGGATACCCTGACGAGCTGAAACCCTATGACGACCACGTCATAACCCAGGTGGCCACGGGGCTATTCGGGGTCAGGGAGGAGACCATAAAGAGGGTCAAAATCGTGGAGTTCAAGTATGCCCAGGGCGCCAAGCCCGGTCTGGGCGGGCATCTACTGGGCGACAAGGTGACCCCCGGGGTGGCAAGGATGCGGGAGGCCGTTGTGGGGAGCCCCCTCTTTTCTCCCTTTCCCTTCCACAGCGTCTATTCAGTGGAGGATCATAAGAAGCACGTTGACTGGATCAAGGCGATGAACCCCCAGGCCCTGGTCTCCGTAAAGGTGTCCACACCCACTGACGTGGACATGGTGGCCGTTGGAAGCTACTACGCGGGCGCCCACATAATTCACCTGGACGGGAGCTATGGAGGCACGGGGGCGGCCCCTGAAATCGCAAAGAAGAATATTGCGATGCCCATAGAATACGCAGTGCCCAAGGTACATAAATTTCTTAAGGACGAGGGTGTCAGGGAAAATATCACAGTGATAGCCAGCGGCGGGATCCGCACCCCCCACGATGTGGCCAAGATCATCGCCCTTGGCGCAGACGGGGTGTGTACGGGCACGGCGGACCTGGTGGCCCTGGAGTGCGTCAGGTGCCACAACTGCGAGAGCGGCAGGGGATGCGCGAGGGGAATTGCCACAACCGACCCGGAGCTTATGGAGCTGATGGATATTGAGTGGGGGACAAGGCGGGTTGTCAATATGTTCCTGGCATGGCGCAAGGAGCTGATCCGCATATTGAGGAGGCTCGGCATGAAGAGCCTCAAGGAGCTGGTGGGACGGACCGATTGCCTGGTGCATCTGGATTATCTGGAAAAAGAATTAAAAAACACTTGAATCCTGGACCCCTTGAATCCTAAATCACTTTCTCCGAGTCGATTGGAAGAAGAAACTTGAAAAAAGCAATAAAAATAATGAATTAAAGACAGGAAGCCTACAAAAACCATGTCACGGAACGATCTAATTAATAACATAATCCGATCCAGGGAACCCCTGATCCGGGATCTGCCTGAAAGGCCCCTTTTCGAGACGGAGGAGGAAGGGGGCTGCGGAGTTACGGGGTTCGCCTGCAGCGTCCCTGTCAGGGGCAAACACATCTTTGAGCCCTCAAAACAGATGCACAACCGGGGCAACGGCCGCGGGGGCGGAATCGCGGCCATGGGCTTTGATCCCAGGATGTTGGGGGTATCAAGGGAGATCCTGGAGGAGGACTATATCCTGCAGGTGGCCATAATGGAGGAGGGGGTGATAGGGGACCTGGAACGGCGTTTCATTGAACCCTTCTTCCGTGTGGATCTGTCGGAGAGGATCCCGCGCGTTGATGATTACCGTGACATCCCCGGCCTGACCGTACGGCCGCCGGACGTGTGGCGATACTTCGCCAGGGTCAAGGATGATGTCCTCGATGGGTTCATAAAGGAGAATGGTCTCGAGGCCCTTTCCAGACGGCGGGCCGAAGACGAGTTTGTCTACCAGAACAGCTACAGGATCAACAGGACCTTTTATGACGCCTTTGGCAAACAGGACGCCTTCGTGCTCTCCCACGGCCGTAACTTCATTATCCTTAAGGTCGTTGGATATGCCGAGGAGGTGGTCCGATACTACAAGCTGGATGATTTCAAGGCCCACATATGGATAGCACATCAGCGGTATCCCACAAAGGGAAGGGTATGGCATCCGGCCGGCGCCCATCCCTTCATCGGCATGAATGAGGCCCTTGTCCACAACGGGGACTTCGCCAATTATCACTCGGTCGCGGAATATCTGAAGCAGCGGAACATCCATCCCCTTTTCCTGACGGATACGGAGGTATCGGCCCTCCTCTTTGACCTCTACAGCAGGACCTACGGCTATCCCCTGGAGTATGTAATCGAGGCCCTGGCACCCACAATGGAGAGGGACTTTGATCAACTGCCGCCTGAAAAGCAGACGATCTACCGGGCCATTCAGGCGAGTCACATACATGGATCTCCCGACGGCCCGTGGTTTTTCATTATCGCCCGCAATGCCACGGAGAAAGGAAGGCTTCAACTGATCGGCATCACGGATACGGCCATGCTGAGACCCCAGGTTTTCGCCCTCCATGACGGCCAGGTCCAGGTGGGCCTGATATGTTCAGAGCAGCAGGCCATCGACGCGACCCTGAAGAGCCTCTCCGATGAGGACCCTCGCATCGGGACGGTGGCTGATCTCTACTGGAATGCCAGGGGAGGGAGCTACACGGACGGGGGGGCCTTTATCTTCAACCTGGATAAAAAGGGGCCGGATTCTTCCGAGCTTAACCTGAGTTGCGCCGACAAATTCGGCCGCGAGATAAAGGCGCCGGAAGGCCAGGTCCCTTACCTGCCGGGCAGGGTTTACTATGTCATGGAAGACATGGACAGGGACAGGTTCGAGATATCTGAATTTTTCGAGCTCCAGCGTCCCGATCTCCTCTATGAATATGTGAGAGACGGAATAGGAAAATGGGACTACGCCGATATAATGGAATGCCTGCGGGAGATAAGAGTGTGGGCCTTAAAGGGGGACGCCCATCTCGAGGTGGCCCTGGAGGCCTTAACGGGGCTGATCGACAGGCGCTATCCAACGGGGGACAAGAAGAGGCGTTCCATTATCCAGATGATCAACCAGACCCTTGATGCCATTTTCCGCAGCCTGCCGTCCCTTGAGAATGAGGAAGAAAAAGGGGCCTATCGCACCATAGACTGGGAGACAAGGCGCTTTTTCCGTGGGCCGGGCTATACGGAGAAGGTCCTGGTCATTGACGCCTCCCTCTTCCCACCGGAAGGGGACCAGTGCGACAGCCGCCTGATGAACGAGGCCTATTACAGGGGCTGGAGGCACTTTATCGTGTTCGGCCTCAAGGGCCAGCGTTTTCACGGATGCGGGTTCGGGCCCGATTCGGGCGGTGTCCGGATAGACCTCTACGGCAACCCGGGTGATTACGTAGGATCCGGGATAGACGGTCTCTCTGTTTTTATCCATGGGAACGGCCAGGATCAGCTCGGTCAGATCATGAAATCGGGCAAAATGGTCATCTACGGCCATACGGGACAGACATTCATGTATGGGGCAAAGGGAGGAGAGGTCTATGTGATGGGCAATGCCGCGGGCCGGCCCCTTATCAACGCCGTGGGAAGACCCCGGGTCGTAATCAACGGGACCTGCCTGGATTACCTGGGCGAGTCCTTTATGGCGGGCGATCCCATGAACGGCGGCGGCTTTGTTATATTAAACGCCATTGAATTTGACCATGAAGGCAATGTGCTTCCCCAGGCGACCCCGTACCCGGGATCCAATCTGTTTTCCCTGGCATCGGGCGGGGCCATCTATATAAGGGATCCCTTTAAAACCATAGATGAGGAACAGTTGAACGGGGGTGAGATTGTACCGCTGGATGAGAAAGACTGGGACCTTATCCTTCCATACCTCGAGGAGAACGAAAGGCTGTTTGGAATCTCCATTGAACAGGATCTCTTAAGGGTCAATGGAGGGAGCGGCAATCCCCTCGAGGTCTACAGGAAAGTGAGACCAAGGCGTACGGAGGAGGTCCCGGAAGATGGACTCGAAGAGTGGGGAGTCTGATTCCCAGGATGACCTAAAGGGCGTCTTCGTCTTCCTCTCCGGTCCTGATGCGGATGGCCTTCTCAAGGGGGATGATAAATATCTTGCCGTCCCCTATCTGACCTGTATTTGCGTTTTCCCTGATCGCCTCCACCACCTGAGGGACAATATCAGAGTCAACGGCAACTTCGATCTTGACTTTTGGGAGGAAATCCACGACATACTCCGCCCCCCTGTAGATCTCCTTGTGGCCTTTTTGCCTGCCGAAGCCCTTGACTTCCGAGATGGTCATCCCGCTCACGCCAAGTTTCAGAACAGCCTCTTTTACGTCCTCCAGCTTAAAGGGTTTTATTATTGCCTCAATCTTTTTCATGAAATCTTTCTCCTCTCAATAGCTGATGTTGGTAGATTATTCAATCCGATCAATGACATCCGAAGGTCCCTGGGAGACGATGATATGTGATGTTATTAGTAACACATACATTTTGTCAAATGATTTTATTGTAGCTAACAGGCACAGCAGAGTTTTATGGACGGGCGCCGAAAAAATGATTAATTTTATTAACACAACTGTTTACGCGTGAAGGTTTTCATTATAATGTAACATGTAATGTGCTAAGAACACTGACGTTGATCAATCTTTTGAGTCGGGTACTCGGCCGTGCCCCTTTTCTCAAGGGGGTCACATATTTAAGGATAGCGGTTCAGGGTGCAAGGTGCAGGGCGCAAGGGAAAAACCTTGAACCGTGAACCTATGTATAAGCTATCCTTCTTCGAAAAAGCTCATGGTCACGCCTAATCATGAGTATTGATTTTATAAAACTGACAACAGGTCTGAGTGTAAAGACATGAAAGCGCTATTAGCCCTGGAAGACGGGGCCATATTCAAGGGACGCTCATTTACAGGCCCATGCGAGTCTGTCGGCGAGGTGGTCTTCAATACCAGCATGTCCGGTTACCAGGAGATACTGACGGACCCGTCCTACTGCGGGCAGATGGTGACCATGACCTACCCGCTGATCGGCAACTACGGTATCAATTTCCAGGATGTGGAGTCGGATCGCATTCAGGTAAAGGCGCTGCTTGTCAAGGAGTACCAGGAATCGCCGAGCAACTGGCGCTCGCAGATGAGCCTTGCAGACTATCTGAAGGCCAGCGGCGTTCCGGGACTGGAGGGTATTGACACCAGGGCACTTACAAGGCACATCAGGCTCCAGGGTGCCATGAAGGCCGCTTTGTCCACTGAGGACCTGAGCCCCGATTCTTTGGTCGAAAAGGCGAGGCAGGGTCCCGACATGCTGGGGAGGGACCTTGTAAAGGAGGTTACCTGCAGGAGACCCATGCTGTGGCGTGAGGGTGAGCCCCTTGTGCTTGAAGAGGACCTGGATAAGTTTCAGTGGCCCGAAGATCAGGGCAAATGGCGGGTCGTGGCCGTGGACTACGGTGTTAAATACAATATCCTTAGGTCCCTTGAGAAAAGGGGTTGTAATATCCTGATCGTGCCCGCGGATGTGGATTCGAAGACCATAGAAAGGCTTGAGCCCCAGGGCCTCTTTCTGAGCAATGGACCGGGTGATCCCGCAGCGGTCACGTATGCCGTGGATACCATAAGGGACCAGATAGGAAGACGGCCCATCTTCGGGATATGCCTGGGACACCAGCTCCTCGGGCTTTCATTAGGGGGGAGGACCTTTAAGCTGAAATTCGGTCACAGGGGAGGAAACCAGCCCGTAAAGGACCTTTTCACGGGCAAGGTGGAGATTACTTCCCAGAATCACGGTTTCTGCGTGGACGGGGAATCCCTCAAGGACCCTGACATTGAGCTCAGTCACGTCAACCTAAATGACGGGACACTGGAGGGCCTGGCCCACAAGAAGATGCCGTTGTTTTCGGTGCAGTATCACCCTGAAGCGTCACCCGGCCCCCACGACGCGGGGTATCTGTTTGATAGGTTTATAGAGATGATGCGAAGGCAAGGCGCTTGAAGTGTTGTTTGGAAAGATGATCAGTATACGGAGCACATATTATTGTGGCGTAGGGCTCCCCGCAAAAGTCAGCGGGATCTTCGACAAGGCACAAGGCGCAAGGCAACAAAATCAAGACCCTGAGCCTTGAGCCCTGCGCCTTTAGCCGCTATGTATGAACCGCGTTATTCGTAAATGATAAAAAATAAAACCTGTATATAGACCTTATTAAAAGATGCCCACATGCCCAAGCGCACAGACATAAAAAAGATTCTCATTATAGGCTCGGGCCCGATCGTAATAGGCCAGGCCTGCGAATTCGACTATTCCGGGACACAGGCCTGCAAGGCCTTGATGGAAGAGGGATACGAGGTCGTGCTGATCAACAGCAATCCGGCCACCATCATGACCGATCCTGAAATGGCCCACCGCACATACATAGAGCCCATTACACCTGAGATGGTCTCAAGGGTCATTGAGAGAGAGAGGCCCCAGGCCATACTTCCCACACTGGGCGGTCAGACAGGACTCAACACCGCCTTCAAGGTTGCCCGGACAGGTATCCTGGACAGGCTCGGGGTGGAGATGATAGGGGCTTCAACGGCCGTTATTCAGAAGGCGGAGGACAGGGAGCAATTCCGGGACGCCATGACCCGGATCAATCTCAGGGTCCCGAAAAGCAGGATTGTAAGGGACATGGACCAGGCCAGGGAAGCGGCCGAGCAGATCGGCTATCCCCTGATAATCAGGGCGAGTTTCACCCTGGGAGGAATAGGCAGCGGAGTGGCCTATAACAGGGAGGAGATGGAGACCCTCGCGGATGCCGGACTTGATGCCAGCATGATTTCCGAGATCATAATGGAGGAATCCCTCATAGGCTGGAAGGAGTATGAGCTGGAGGTGATGAGGGACTTCAAGGATAATGTGGTGATTATCTGTTCCATTGAGAATTTCGATCCCATGGGCGTCCATACTGGAGACAGCATAACCGTGGCCCCGGCCCAGACCCTGACTGACAGGGAATATCAGGCAATGAGGGATGCAGCCATAGATATTATAAGGGAGATCGGGGTGGAGACGGGGGGCTCCAATATCCAGTTTGCGATCCATCCCGATACGGGCGAGATGGTGGTTATTGAAATGAACCCGAGGGTCTCCAGGAGTTCGGCCCTGGCGTCGAAGGCCACGGGTTTCCCCATCGCAAAGATAGCGGCAAAGCTCGCCATAGGCTACACCCTTGATGAGATAGCCAATGACATAACCCGGGAGACCCTTGCCTCCTTTGAACCCACAATAGATTATTGCGTGGTCAAGATACCGAGGTGGACCTTTGAAAAATTCCCAGGGGCCGAGGACAGGCTGACCACATCCATGAAGTCCGTGGGTGAGACCATGTCCATTGGAAGGACCTTTAAGGAGGCCCTTCAAAAGGCCATAAGGTCTCTCGAGATAGGCAGATTCGGCCTTGGATCGGACATTCCGGGAGGCGACGGCCGGTATCCGGATCTCCAGGAGATCGAGGAAGGGCTTATTAACCCCAATTCAAAGAGGATCTTTTATATCCGCGAGGCCATTAAAAGGGAGCTGTCCCTGGAAAGGATTTACGAACTGACGCGCATTGACCCGTGGTTCCTCTTTCACATCAAGGAGATCTGCGCCATGGAAGACCGGCTCATAGAGATGGGGAATCAGGGACTGGACCCGGCCGAGTTGGAGCCCGATTTTCTGAAACAGGTGAAGGAGTATGGCTTTTCCGATGTGCAATTAGCAGTCCTTTTTAAAAGGGATGAACAGATAATAAGAGAGACGCGCGCCTCAAAGGGAGTGGAGCCGGTTTATAAGCTGGTGGACACCTGCGCCGCGGAGTTCGAGGCCTACACCCCCTACTATTATTCGACCTATGAGCAGGAGAATGAGATCAGAAAGACAGAGAAAAAGAAGGTGATCATCCTGGGAGGAGGTCCCAACAGGATAGGGCAGGGCATTGAATTCGACTACTGCTGTGTGCAGGCCTCCTTTGCGCTCAGGGAGATGGGGCTGGAGAGCATCATGATCAACAGCAATCCCGAGACAGTGAGCACGGATTACGATATATCGGACAAGCTCTATTTTGAGCCCCTTACGAGGGAGGACGTCCTCAACATAATTGAGCAGGAAAGGCCGGAAGGGGTAATAGTCCAGTTCGGGGGGCAGACGCCCCTCAATATCTCCGTTCCCCTTGCCGAGGCCGGCGTCAATATCCTGGGGACAAGCCCTGACAGCATTGACAGGGCTGAAGACAGGGAACGCTTCCAGGCCCTCCTCAGGAAACTGGATATACTCCAGCCTCCCAACGGCATCGCGACCAACAGGACACAGGCCATAAAGGCGGCCGATGAGATCGGGTATCCAGTGGTGGTAAGGCCCTCCTTCGTGCTCGGGGGCAGGGCCATGGAGATCGTATATGACCAGCAGGACCTGGAATTTTACATGGAGAACGCCGTCCTGGTGTCTCCGGGCAAACCCGTTCTGATTGACAGGTTCCTGGAGGATGCCACGGAGATCGATGTGGACGCCATCTCGGACGGCCATGACACGGTGATCGGCGGCATCATGGAGCATATCGAGGAGGCCGGCATCCACAGCGGTGACAGCGCCTGCGTCCTCCCTCCCATGTCACTGAGTCCCGCTATAATAGATCAACTTAAGAGGCACACAAGATCCATAGCAAGAGAACTGAATGTTATCGGGCTGATGAACATACAGTACGCGATCAAGGACGGCCTTATATATGTCCTCGAGGTGAATCCCAGGGCCTCAAGGACGATTCCCTTTGTGAGCAAGGCCACGGGCGTCTCCCTTGCGAGGCTCGCCACCAAGGTGATCATGGGGCAGAGGCTCAAGGACCTGGGTCTTGTAACGGAGGTCGTTCCGGCACACATCTCCTGCAAGGAATCGGTCTTTCCCTTCAACCGGTTCCCGGGCGTGGATACCATCCTGGGCCCTGAAATGAAATCAACGGGGGAGGTTATGGGAATAGACACCTCCTTTGGAATGGCCTTTGCCAAGTCCCAGCTGGCCGCCGGGCAGGAGCTGCCCATGTCAGGGACTGTCTTTATCAGCGTCAAGGACAGGGACAAAAAGAGCGTCTTAAAGAGCGCGTCTATTTTCCATAAATTGGGATTCAGGATCCTGGCGACCAGGGGGACGGCCGCCTTTCTGTCCGGACAGGGCATCCCCGCAATAGAGGTCAATAAGGTGAGAGAAGGACGGCCCCATATAGTTGACATGATCAAGAACGGGGATATCGATCTTGTAATTAACACGACAAGCGATAAGAAGGCCATTTCAGAATCCTTTTCCATACGGCGGAGCGCCCTGATATTGGGGATCCCCTATACGACAACCATTGCCGGGGCCAGTGCCACGGCAATGGCCATCAAGTCCATGACCGAAGGTAAGCTCGATGTGAAGACCATACAGGAATACCATGGCAAATAGACAAAGGTGACAGGCACACATGTACTCGAATGACAACAAATCGAAGAAGATAATAAAGCCAGACAGGCCCAGGGACGAGTGCGGAATCTTTGCAGTCTATAACCACGAGGAAGCGGCCAAGCTGGCCTATTTCGGGCTCTATGCGCTGCAGCACAGGGGGCAGGAGAGCGCGGGTATCGTGGTCTCGGACGGGAAGCGCGTAATTGAGCATAAGGCAATGGGGCTTGTGCATGATATCTTTGATGAAAGGCTCCTTGACAGCCTCACAGGGGAAATCGCCCTGGGCCATGTGCGTTATTCTACCACGGGCTCGTCCCTCCTGGTGAACGCCCAGCCCTTCAGGATACAATACGCGGGAAAGAGCCTGGCAATAGCCCACAACGGCAATCTCGTCAACGCCCGCAGCATAAGGACCGATCTGGAAAACAACGGTTCCATTTTCCAGACCACAATGGACAGTGAAATAGTCCTGCACCTGATCGCAAAGGCCATGAAGGAGGGTCTCGATGAGGCCATGATTCATACCATGGAAAGGATTAAAGGGGCCTATTCAATGGTGGTCATGACCGAAGACACCTTCATCGCGGCCAGGGACCCGAACGGCTTCAGGCCCCTTTGCCTGGGCCGGATCAATTCCGGGTACGTGATCGCATCGGAGACCTGCGCCCTGGATCTTGTCGAAGCCCAGTATATCCGGGATGTGGATCCGGGGGAAATACTCATAATAAACAGGGACGGTCTCAGGAGTATCAAGACCGGAAGCCCCTCCAGAAAGGCCCACTGCATCTTCGAGCTGATCTATTTCGCGAGACCGGACAGCAACATCTTCGGCCATAATGTCTATACCTTCCGGAAGAGGCAGGGAGAGCTCCTGGCAAAGGAATTTTCAGTGGAAGCGGATATTGTCATGCCCTTTCCGGATTCAGGTAATTACGCCGCGATCGGCTTCGCCCAGGCCTCATCCATCCCCCTTGAGATGGGTGTGATCAGAAATCATTACGTGGGAAGGACCTTTATCCAGCCTTCACAGAGCATGCGGGACTTCGGCGTAAAGGTGAAGCTCAATCCCGTGAAGGAGATCCTGAAGGACAGGAAGGTCCTGATCATCGAGGATTCCATAATCAGGGGGACTACCTCAAGGACAAGGATAAAGACACTCAGGAAGATAGGGGCCCGGGAGGTCCACATGCTTGTCTCATGCCCGCCGCACCGGTTTCCATGCCACTACGGGATAGATTTTTCAACAAGGGGGGAACTGATAGCCGCCCAGAAGTCGGTGGATGAGATAAGGGAATTCATCGGCCTGGACAGCCTGGGCTACCTGAGCATTGATAACCTGGTAAAGGCGGCAGAAATCCCGAGAGGGGATCTCTGTCTGGCCTGTTTTGACGGCAATTATCCGGTTCCAATCGAAGAAGAGGTCAGTAAATATTGCCTGGAGTAAATGTAATTATTGACACTACCTGTCCATGTTCTCCTTTTGAGGGTCAAGTTTTTGCCATTGACGACAATAATTTGACTTAAAGACCATTCAAATTTGCTCACTTCTCCTAAAGTTTTCAAAGTATACTTACCTGCTTTAAAAAATCATATATTGCCATGATTTTAGATAGTTATAATGATTAATACCTTGAATCAAAGCAGATATTTCCAATCTGGCATAACTGTTGCTAATGGAATAGCACGATATTAATGTCAAATTATGCAAATCAATGGAAAGGAGAATGTGTAATGAGAAAGTTAATCTATTTTTCAACGGTTGTCCTGGCGGTAATGCTTTTATCATCCTACCTCCTGGCAGGGAGCGCCTGTAATAAGGAAGAGGTTGTCAACGCGGTCGATGAGGCCGTAGCTGTCCTTGAATCTGAAGGAAGCGCGGGTCTGGAAAAGGTCGGTAAGATCCGTTTTTGCGGCGACAACTACATTTTTGTGAACGATCTCAAGGGAAAGACACTCATGCACATTCAGCCTCATCTCATTGGAAAGGTCCTTATCAGTCTCAAGGATGACACTGGAAAGCGCTTTTTCGCGGATTTTACCAAAATGGCCCAGTCCAGCCAGACGACAAAGGGGAGCATGGATTATTACAATGGAAGCGGCTGGGTATCCTACCGATGGCCGAAACCCGGGGAAAAGGCCTTCTCTCCAAAGCTCTCCTATATAAGGGGATGCCTGATGGGCGACGAGAATGTCTATGTAGGCGCCGGCATATACGAATAGTCACAGGATTTCTCCACTCTGATTATCTTCAATGGTGTCCGGTCAGGGATTTCCCGGCCGGGCATCACATAACAGCATTTTGATTGAGATAAATCGCTTTCGCTTGCCGGGGAGTTAAAATGAAATTTAGTGACCTGTCATTTCGCACAAAAATAACCACCGGATTCGCGGCAATCCTGTTGCTTTTTATTGTCGGGTTGGGCGTAAGCGTGCTGGGCATGAACAGGATATCGACCATGATGAGGCTTTCCAATAAGGTCAATCAGATAGTCAAGGAGATGTTCTGGGCCCGGGGCAATGAAAAGGACTTTCTTATTAGTAAAAAGGAGCAGTCAGCCGGGGATTTAAAAAAGAACCTTGCAAACCTAAACGGGATTATCGCGGACATTAAATCGGGCGCGATAGATGATCGTCTCTTGACCAGGCTGGATGAGATCAGCGGGCTCGTGGCGGAATATGATGACAGGTTCGGACAGACGGTAAAGAACACCAAAGAGATGGAGGAATTGAAAAACCGGATGAAGGACGCCTCATCCGTGATCTTTGATACCCTTGATAAAGGGATCAGGACGCCGATCCTTGAGGCGAAAAACCTGGCCACCGTTCATGGGGAAGAATTTGATCCTATAATGGAAGAAGTCCTGGGTGTTGCAAACCCCTTGATGATGGACCTCAAGGACGCGAGATTATTTGAAAACGCCTTTATAATGTACAATGATCCCGAATATGTCCCCAGGTTCAATAATAAAATAGCCGTCTGGAAAGACACTAAAGAGGACCTCAAGTACCTTATCGACACCTCTGACAAACAGGATTTAAAAGACGCCTTTGCAACCCTGGAGAAACAATTTGAGACCTACAACAGCGAGATATTCAACAGGATATTTTCGCTATGGGAATCAAATGAAAAGATCATGGAGAGCATGCAGAGTGACGGGGAAAACATCAGCAAAGTCGTCCATCAACTCCAGCAGGATACGGAATCCGAAGTAATAAATTTGAAAAATTCTATCATTAAATTTGATATATTGATCTTAATATCCGGCATAATTATCGGTCTCCTGCTCTCATACTTTATTGTCCTGTCCATCGCGCGGCCCATCAAGAACACGGTGATGATGCTAAAGGATATAGCAGAGGGCGAAGGCGACCTCACGGCGCGGCTTGAAGTAAAAAGCCGGGATGAGATGGGGGACCTGGCCAGGTGGTTCAACACCTTCCTGGATAACCTGAGGAAGATGATTATGGACATCGCCGGGAACGCCGACACCCTCAATAAATCCTCTCACGGGCTCTCCGGTCTCTCCGGAAACATGTCGGAGGGAGTCAAGAGGATATCAGGAAAGACAAGCACCGTGGCTGCCGCGTCCGAAGAAATGAGCTCGAATATAAACAGCGTCGCCGAGACCATGGAGCGGACGGCCTCCAGCGTGAGTCAGGTCGCGACCGCAGCGGAAGAGATGACGGCCAGCATTAATGAGATTGCAAGAAATTCCGAAAAGGCGCGTTCAATAACCGGAGAGGCCGTCTCCGAGGCCAAGAGCGCTTCAGGGAATGTTAACGAGTTAGGGGCTTCCGCACAGGAGATAGGGAAGGTGACCGAGACCATTACCGAGATATCCGAACAGACAAATCTCCTCGCCTTGAACGCGACAATCGAGGCGGCAAGGGCGGGTGAAGTCGGCAAGGGCTTTGCAGTGGTGGCTAATGAGATAAAGGAGCTGGCGCGGCAGACCGCCGGTGCGACCCAGGAGATCAAGGGCATTATAGAGGGCATTCAGGGTTCCACGGAAGGGGCCATATCCAATATTGGAAAGATATCAAAGGTGATCGATGAGGTTAATGAGATTGTCGAAACCATCGCCACGGCCATTGAGGAGCAGTTGAACACTACCAGGGAGATAGCGGAAAACGTCTCTCAGACGGCAACAGGAATCCAGGAGGTCAGCGGGAGCACGACGCAGAGCTCTACGGTGTCAGGGGAGATAGCCAGGGATATATCCGATATCAACCAGTCCGTGACCGAAATGACTAACAGCAGTTCCCAGGTGAATATGAGCGCGGAGGAACTGAGCGAGCTGGCCGAACAGCTCAAGGCGATGGTAGGCAAGTTCAAGATCTAATCTGATAATTGATAAAGGCTTTATTCTCCTGGAAAATCATCTCTGAAGTTATGCCTGATAACTTTCCCCAACCAGAGCCAGTACCCCATTAATTCAAAGAAAAAAAGTTTGCACATTTTCCTACAATTTTGTATGTAATGCCTTGTTCGAGTGTTTAAAAATTACATGGACCTAAACTAATAGGTTCCGGGTTCAAGGTTCAAAGGTTATGACCGATTGCTGCCGCTCATTTTTTTCTTCAAGTCTTGGAATAGTCGCAGCAATCCATTGGATGATCCGGCTTTGATGTTGCATTAATGACCAGAACCTTTGGCTGCTGCTGTTTAGGTGTTTTCAACCGAGAACCTTGAACATAGAACCGTTCAAGTTAGGATGTACAAACGAGGCTAAGAAAATTAAAAAAATATCTTCAATAGCTCCCACGCCCAAACCCGATGAGATCGCGTGTCTATATGAGATCACAAACGCGATCCACGGCACCCTTGATTTGAGAAAGGCCCTTTACAAGTGCCTTGATCTCCTTGCCGAACACCTGGGCATGAACAGGGGATCCATAGCCCTGTTGAATCCGGAGACATCAGAAATTCACATAGAGGTGGCCCATGGGATCTCTACTGCTGAAAAGACCAGGGGTCGGTACAAACTTGGTGAGGGCATCACGGGCCGGGTGATTGAGACCGGCCGTCCCATGGCGATTCCCAGGCTTAATGACGAGCCCCTCTTCCTTGACAGGACCGGGGCGAGGAGCAAGATAGACAAGTCCAAGATCGCCTTTATCTGCGTGCCCATAAAGGAGGGGCGCAGGGTTATAGGCGCCCTCAGCGTTGACAGGCTTTTTGAGGGCACATCCTCGCCAAAGGAAGATGTGAGATTATTATCCATTATCAGCAGCCTGATAGCCCAAAAAGTGGCGATGCTTGAGAAGATAAACTTCGAGAAAGAGGAGCTGAATAAAGAAAACATAAGATTAAGGGAGGAGCTGGGCAGGAGATACAGCTTTACCAACATCCTTGGCAACAGCCACAAGATGCAGGAAGTCTTTCACCTCATCAGCCAGGTGGCCAGAAGCAACGCCAATGTGCTTCTCCTTGGGGAGAGCGGGACGGGCAAGGAACTGGTCGCGAACGCCATACATTATAACAGCCTGCGTTCTTCAAAACCGCTGGTCAAAGTCAATTGCGCGGCGCTCCCTGGCAATCTCGTGGAGGCGGAGCTCTTCGGTTATGAACAGGGGGCCTTCACGGGCGCCAACAAGCAAAAGGCGGGTAAATTCGAACTGGCCGCCAATGGCACCATTTTCCTGGACGAGATTGGCTCCCTCATTCTGGAGAGCCAGGGAAAGCTCTTGCGGGTTCTTCAGGAAAAGGAGATGGAGAGGCTTGGGGGCACCAAAGTCATCAAGGTCAATGTCCGCCTTATCGCGGCCACGAATATTGATCTTGCCGAGGCCGTTGAAAAGGGCGCTTTTCGCGAGGATCTCTTTTACCGGTTGAACGTCTATCCCATATATCTTCCCCCCCTGAGGGAGAGGGAGGCGGACCTCCTGTTGCTTGCCGACCATTTCCTTGAAAAATACGCCAAGGAATATGAAAAGGATATAAGGAGAATTTCCACCCCGGCTATAGACGCCCTGACAAGATACCACTGGCCGGGCAACGTAAGGGAGCTGGAAAACTGCATTGAGAGGGCCGTACTGCTCTGTGAGGAACAGGTTATTCACAGCTATCATCTTCCCATGACCCTTCAGACGGCGGAGGATACGGGGACGCAACAGTCCAAGTCCCTTGATGAGGCCGTGGCGGGGTTTGAGAGGGACATGCTCATTGACGCCCTCAAGAGCAGCAGGGGCAACGTGAGGCAGGCGGCAAAGGCCCTTTCAACCACGGAGCGAATTTTCGGATACAAGGTTAAAAAATACGGAATTACACCGAAGCAGTACCGGTAAGGGGCTGCGGGGACGGGATTTATGTCATTGTAGGAAACCCCCATTATGCGGGGGTAAGAAACAGAGGCTATACCATAGGAGGCATTACTCCGGTCGGGTTCTTTTTTTCAAGCCCTATCTATAGGCCAAGGTGGCGG
>CAZGIZ010000030.1:0-33740 GCA_964526655.1 uncultured Desulfobacteraceae bacterium
CTTCATTCTCGGAGGCGCGACCTTCCCGCAGCAGTCAGCGGGACGTTCTAACCAAGCTGAACTACGCCCCCGCACTCTAATCGTCTATTGTTAGAAACTTCATTCTCGGAGGCGCGACCTTCCCGCAGCAATCAGCGGGACGTTCTAACCAAGCTGAACTACGCCCCCGCACTTTGAACATTTATCTATGATTAAAGCGGCAAAGCCGCGCTTAATAAAATCATGTCGAAGACAGGATTTTATTTATGGTGGGCGGAACAGGGCTTGAACCTGCGACCCCCGGCTTGTAAGGCCGATGCTCTCCCAACTGAGCTACCCGCCCGAAGAGAACTTTATTTTTTCTCACAGTTCAAGGGATGCTGTCAAGCATTAATGTGCGGTCAATTCAGTTTGGACAGGTTCCTTTGCCTGCTCCTCACAGATCTCCATCAGGCGGAAGGGCTCGCACTCTTCTTCCGATGCAAAGAGCGTTTCATCGCCCCTCAGTACAAGGGCCTCCCTAAGCACGTCGTCCATGTGTTCGACGGGGATTATCTCCACTTTTTTCAATATTCTCCTGGGTATCTCCTCAAGATCCTTCTTGTTTTCAAAGGGTATTAGGACCTTCTCGATCTCACCACGGTGAGCGGCAAGGATTTTTTCCTTGAGGCCGCCTATGGGCAGCACCCTTCCCCTGAGAGTAATCTCGCCGGTCATGGCCATATCGCGATGAACAGGCCTGCCCGTGAGGGCCGAGACGATTGAGGTCGCCAGGGCTATGCCTGCCGAAGGCCCGTCCTTGGGCACGGCACCCTCAGGGACATGAATATGGATATCCACCTTTTCATAAAAATGATCGGGGAGCCTCAATTGCCTCGCCCTTGAGCGCACATAGCTGATGGCTGCCTGGGCGGATTCCTGCATCACGTCACCTAATTTCCCGGTCAGGACAGGGTTCCCTTTACCCGGCATAATGGCCGCCTCAATCTGGAGCAGCTCCCCTCCCACGTCCGTCCAGGCGAGACCGGTCGTGACACCGATGTGATCCTTTTCTTCCGTGCGGCCGAAGCGGAATTTCAGCACGCCGAGGTATTTATGTATGGACGAAGCGGAGACATTTACCTTTGTGCCCTTTCCTTTCCTGACCACCTCCTTTGCCACTTTCCGGCAAATAGAGGATATCTCCCTCTCAAGATTTCGAACGCCTGCCTCCCTTGTATAGTTTCTTATTATTGCCAGGATGGCCTTGTCCGAAAAACGGATATTTTCCGGATTCAGCCCGTTTTGCTCAATCTGCTTTTTGACAAGAAACTGTTTGGCGATATTCAGTTTCTCCAGTTCAGTATAGCCCGGCAGCCTTATGATCTCCATCCTGTCCTGCAGGGGAAGGGGGATGTTATAGAGTGTGTTGGCCGTTGTGATGAAAAGCACCTTTGAAAGATCGTAATCCAGGTCAAGATAGTGATCGTTAAATGCGAAGTTCTGCTCCGGGTCCAGGACCTCTAAAAGTGCCGCGGAGGGGTCTCCCCTGAAATCGGTGCTCATCTTGTCCACCTCATCCAGGCAGAACACGGGATTGCTGGACTTGGCCTTTTTCAGGTACTGGATTATCTTTCCGGGAAGGGCGCCGATGTAGGTCCTCCTGTGGCCCCTGATCTCGGCTTCATCCCTCACGCCACCGAGAGAAAGCCTGACAAAATTGCGCCCCGTGGCCCTGGCAACGGACTTAGCCAGGGAGGTCTTTCCCACTCCGGGCGGCCCCACAAGGCAGAGGATCGGCCCCTTGATCTTTTTCGTGAGGGTCTGTACTGCCAGGTACTCCAATATCCTCTCTTTGGGTTTTTTAAGCCCGTAATGATCCTCTTCCAGGATGGTTTCCGCCTCCTCGATATCCATCTTGTCCCTGGTCTGCTCGTACCAGGGCAGGGAAATTATCCAGTCGATGTAATTGCGGACCACCGTGGCCTCTGCCGACATGGGAGACATCATTTTCAACTTGTTAAATTCCTGCCATATCCTCGCGTTGGCCTCCTTTGACAGCCTCTTCTTTTTTATCTTCTTTTCAAGCTGTTCCAGTTCGGCCTTGAAATCATCCTTTGCGCCCATCTCCTTCTGGATGGCCCGCATCTGTTCGTTCAGATAATAGTCCTTCTGGGTCTTCTCCATCTGTTTTTTGACCCTTTTTTTCAGGCGCCCCTCCAGGGCCAGGATGTTGATCTCGCTGGTGAGCTTCTGAAACAGCTTTTCGAGCCTGGTATCCACATCCACGCTCTCCAGGAGTTCCTGTTTGTCGCTGATCTTCAGGACCAGATGGGCCGCTATGGTATCGGAGAGGCGGGACGGATCTTCTATGGCTGAGACGGTTGAGACAAGGTCCTTCCCTATTTTTTTGTTGAGTTTTCCGTATTCGTCAAAGCTCTCGGTAACGGTCCTCATGAGGGCCCTGGTCTTGGGAGTTATCTCGTATTGCTCAAGGATCTTTTGGACCTCGACCATGTAAAATTCCTGATAGTCCAGGAAATTTTCTACCCTGGCCCGCTGTTTTCCTTCGATTAGTGCCTTTACAGTGCCGTCGGGCAGCCTCAAGAGCTGTAGAACAGTTCCAAGGGTGCCGAAAAAATATATATCCTTTTCCCCCGGGTTATCCACCTGGGCGTCCCTCTGGGCCGAGAGAAATACCTCCTTATCGTGGGACATGGAATATTCCAGGGCCTTGATGGATTTTTCCCTGCCTACAAACAGGGGCACCACCATGTTGGGAAAGACGACCACATCCCTCAGGGGCAGGATAGGATACTGGTTTTTTTCACCTTTTAATAGCTGTATTTGATCTTTTTTATTTATATTAAACATAATTTATGCATAACCTGCTTGATTTTCATAAAGTAATAAAGGGGTCTCACCTCCTGATATAACATCTTCCCCTATAACACATTCCCTGACCCCTGGCATGCTGGGGATGTCATACATGATATCCAGCATCACGGATTCCAGTATGGCCCTCAGCCCCCTGGCGCCGGATTTTCGCTTTATCGCGTCCTTGGCAATTGCCATGTAGGCATCCTCGGTGAATTTCAGTTCCACTCCCTCCACCTCGAACAGTTTCTTATACTGTTTTACAAGGGCATTTTTGGGTTCAGTCAATATCCTGACCAGGGCGTCAATGCTCAGACTATCGAGTGTTGCTATGATGGGGATCCTGCCGATAAACTCAGGGATCAGGCCGAATTTAATCAGGTCTTCGGGCTGTACCATCGAAGTGATCCTGTCTATGTCGTTATCCTGCTGGCTCTGAATATCCGCCTCAAAACCCATTGATTTGCTTCCAATTCGGCTCCTTATTATCTTGTCCAGCCCGTTGAAGGTGCCGCCGCATATGAAAAGTATATTGCTCGTATCCACCTTGACAAAGTCCTGCTGGGGATGCTTTCTGCCGCCCTTGGGCGGAACGCTCGCCATGGTTCCCTCTATTATCTTGAGGAGCGCCTGCTGGACACCCTCGCCGGAGACATCCCTTGTGATGGAGGGACTGTCCGACTTTCTGGCTATCTTGTCTATCTCGTCGATGTACACAATCCCCTTGCAGGCCGACTCAACTTCATAGTCCGCTATCTGCACCAGATTGAGTATGATGTTTTCAACGTCTTCGCCCACATACCCGGCCTCTGTCAGGGTTGTGGCGTCGGCGATCGTGAAAGGCACCTTGAGTATCCTGGCGAGGGTCTGGGCCAGGAGGGTCTTGCCCGATCCCGTGGGACCGATGAGGAGGATATTGCTCTTCTGGATCTCCACATCTTCCACATTGATCATTGTATTGATCCTCTTGTAGTGATTATGCACGGCCACCGAGAGGATCTTCTTCGGTCTTTCCTGTTCAATGACGTATTGGTCCAGGGCCTCCTTTATCTCATAGGGTTTCGGCAATTTTGCGTCCGACTCCTTTTCCTGACCGTATTCCTCTGCAATTATTTCTGTGCACAACTGGATGCACTCATCGCAGATGTATACGGACGGCCCCGCGATCAATTTCTTTACCTCATCCTGGCTCTTGCCGCAGAATGAGCACAACAGGTCGTCATTTGAATCATCTTTTCTTTGCATTGGATACCTCTGCTATTTGCTTCTCTGTTCCTGGAGTTCTCTTGTGGTGATTACCCTGTCTATTATCCCGTAATCCCTTGCCTCGGTGCTGCTCATGAAATAATCCCGCTCCGTGTCAGTCCGTATCTTTTCCAGGCTCTGTCCCGTGTGCCGGACCAGAATCTCATGGATGGTCTCCTTGATCTTCATTATCTCCTTGGCCTGGATATCAATATCCGTTGCCTGTCCCTGGACCCCACCAAGGGGCTGATGAATCATTACACGGGCGTGGGGCAGTGAATATCTCTTGTTTTTTGCCCCGGAAGCCAGGAGCAGGGCTCCCATACTGGTGGCCTGCCCCATGCAGATGGTGGCGACATCAGGCTTGATGTACTGCATAGTATCATATATGGCCAGCCCGGCCGTGACTGATCCGCCAGGGGAATTTATATATATATTTATGTCCTTGTCCGGGTCCTCTGATTCAAGAAAGAGCATCTGGGCGATGATGGTGTTGGCCATTCCATCATGGACCTGTTCCCCGATAAAAATGATCCTGTCCTTCAGGAGGCGTGAATATATATCGTAGGCCCTCTCCCCGCGGCTTGATTGTTCAACAACAATTGGTATTAGCATAATGCGATGTCCCTTTTATCAAGTGTTAATGCAAATATGGTCTATTGAATCACCATAAATTCAAGGCAGTTTTTGTTTTAAATCTCCCCTGGTCTTCACTCCTTATCGATCTTGTCCTTGGCTACGGATTTTACAGTAGCATTTTCCATTAGGAAATTCAAGGTCTTTTCCTTGAGCAGAGTCTGCCTGAAGGCATCCATAAGATTGCTTGCCTCGTAGTATCTGCGCATCTCCTGCGCGCTGTGTCCCACTCCCCTGGACAGCTCCTCAAAACCATCGGCCAGGTCTTTATCATCTATTCTCAGGTTATTCTGTTTTGATATCTCACCTAATACCAGCATTTCCTTGACGCTTTTTTCCGCTTTGGGTCTGATCTCCTCAATCAGTTTCCCCTTATCCAGACCAGCCTTTTCGATGCTCGATCCGGACCTGACCAGATTTTGCCTGATATTTTCAAGGGTGGCGTTGACCTCGGATTCCACAAGGCTTTCCGGCAGCTCAAAATCCACGCTGTCAGATATCCTGGCAAGCATCCTGGCCTTTGATTCGTTATCGATCCTCTTCTCTTCCCTCTGTCTGAGCTCCTCCCTGACCTTTTTCTTCAGGTCATCAACTCCTTCAAAACCGCCCCCCAGATTCTTTGCAAATTCGTCATTCAGGTCTGGAAGCTCGATTTCTTTGACATCCGTGATATGGACCTTGAAATTAACGCGCCTGCCCGCCAGCCTTGAGTGAAAATAATCGGCTTCAAAATCCAGGGCGATCTCGGTCATATCTCCCTTTTTAAATCCAATAAGGGCCTCTTCAAAACCGGGATAAAATCTCTTACTCCCGATCTTTAAAGAAAAATTCTGAGATTTGACACCTTCGATCGGCCCCTCGCTATCAAATCCTTCGTAGTCAATGATGACGTAGTCCCCCTCCCTGATGCCCCTTTCCTCCTGAACAGGCACCAGATTGCCCCTGAGGGCCCTAATCTCTTCAATCTGTCTATCCACATCCTCGTCGGTTACACTGAATTCTTCTTTTTCCACTTCTATCCCGAGATAGTCCTTCAGTTCAAATTGGGGTCTGACCTCCATAACAGCCGAATATTTGTAATTTTTACCGATAATAAGGGTATCGTTTTCGACAATCGGCATGTTGACCGGAAAGGCTTTTGCCTCTTCCAGGGCCTTGGGCAGGGTCTCCTTGATGAGGGAGTTTGTCACGTCCTCCAATACCTGATCCCCAAAATACCTCTCCAGGATCTTCCGCGGCGCCTTTCCCGGCCTGAAACCCCTTATCTTTGCCTTTTTCCCGAATCTTTTATAGGCATCATCTACCCTCTTATCCACGTCTTCCGCTTCTATTTCTATCATCACCTTTTTTTTTACGGAACTTATGTCTTCAAGTACTGTCTTCATTAGTTTTCCCTTTATTGTCCTCATGCCGGTGCCTTCACCCAAGAATTCTGCATCCGGTCACTGATAATCCTTACAAGACGGGCATGATATTGGCAGATTGCTTCAAAAACTAACTATAAATTTTCCGATTTCAAGTGGAAATAGGTAAATAATAAAAGCCTTTCAGACTGTCAATAGTAAATATTACTTGAAGTTAGCACGAATCATGCCAAATAACTCTTCCGGTCTCAGAGTAAAGATCCTGGCCCATAGACCAGGATTGAGAGCCACAGTGGAGGTCGGGTTCTTTTTTTCAAGCCCTATCTCAAAAAGAGTTCCACCAGACTCTGCCGTTCCCGCAGATGGGAGGGTTCACGCCACAAAACCCCTGGCAGAATTTCCCTTTCAGATGGAATGACCTGTCCTATCGAACCCTTCCATATACGGGAACCTCCACCTTGGCCTATAGATAGGGCTTGAAAAAAAGAACCAGACCGGAGCAATGACTCCTATGGCATAGCCCTTGTTTCTTAACCTGCACTTATGGCCGGGTTTTCCACAACAATGAAATAAAAAAATAGGGGTAACACCGGAGATAAACAGGGACTCACCCCAATTTGAGGACCCCGTCAATCTCTGAAACGGGGATAGGTTTTTTCGGCAGGGAGACCGTAAAGGCCATATCGTTTTCTCCATGGGAATAGGACAGGAGTCCCCCCATTTTTTTAAGCAGCCTATAATAGAGAGGGAGGCCGACCTCATGCTCACCGCTGTTGAATGGCAGGAAAAAGGACTCAGGATCCCCGGCTTTTGCATTTTCGCACATGTTTTTGAATTCTATGTGGAGATTGTTCGCGCTCTCGTAGGTCCTTATATTCAGTTCGCTCAGTCTATCCATCTCCCTTTCCGCGTTTCTGATCAGGCCCACAAAGACCTGCGCTAATATCTCCCTGTCAGCAGAAATAATTGATAGACCGGGTTCCAGTTTCAAACTGCACCTGATTCCTTTTTCATCCATCTCCCGGGAAAGCTGAGACACGCAATCGGTCACAAGATTATTGATCGAACACTCCTTGTAATCGACCTCCACGGGTCTGAGATATTCGGCAATTCTTTGAAGCATCTTTTCCAATCGTTCCGATTCCTTGAGGATAATATCTCCTTCCGGGAGTTCTTGAAATCTCTTTCTCAGGCGCCTGGCAAATCCTCCTATGGAGACAAGGGGATTGCGGATCCCATGGGCCACCTCCGCCGAAATTGAACCTAACAGCTTCAGCTTTTCCTTTTGAACCACAGCCTTTTCCAGGAAGACACGATCCGTGATATCGACAATCATTCCCTGGAGCCTGTCAATCCTGCCGCTCCCTTTGGTCTCGGCAAGGGCGATCGCCCCCACCATGGCGTATAGGGAGTGACCGTCCCTGTGGACAAGACGGCATTCCGCTGAAAACCTTGAATTGCGTGATTGAAATGCGTTGAGAAAAAGTCCTTTCATATGCTGGAGATCATCCTGATGATATCTGTCCAGGAGCCAGTTCGGCGTCTTCATGGCCTCTTCCGGTCTGAACCCCAACATAGATTCGCAGGCCCTGTTGACAAACTCCAGTTGAAAATCCCTGTTGATAACAAAGACCAGTGAAGGGATGTTCTGAACAAGATGAAAGTATCTCTGTTCCGCGAACCTTATCTTATCCTTGAGCTCGTTCCTCTCCTGAAAGCGCCTGAGGCAAAGCCTCAATTCACTGATTCCGAAGGGCTTCCGCAAATAATCATAGGCGCCTATCTTTATCGCCTGAACCGCGTTATCAAAGGAGCCGTGACCTGTGATGAAGACAATTTCACAGAGAGGTTGATGGTCTTTGAGTCTTGTGGCCAGTTGGAGCCCGTCCATTTCCGGCATGTTTATATCCACAAAGGCCAGACTAAAATCCCCATTTTTTGAGAATTCCAGTGCCTCCTGAGGGTGGCCGCATATGATTGGACTATACCCTTCCATAAGCAAAAATTCGGCCATCAGACGCCCTATGGAAGGGTCATCGTCAACTACAAGGATATTTATCTCCTGAACATCTTCCATCCTTTTAACAGAGACCTCCTCGTTATTAAAACTTATTGGGAGAACGGGCCTCCCAATTCAAGCTGAAATCCATAGATTAAGGTATTATTCGAGCCCATGCGGGAATAAGGCATTGGACAAAGTACAAACAGAAATACAACTCGAGGTCAATTATCCCTTTACAAAATAAAATTTTTATTATAGCAGAAATTTAAACGTCCTTGAAGGTTTTTCATCTCAAAAAGTGATCGGTCTGTTTATCCATGCCTATCTACGAGTATCGGACACTGAATTCAGAGAGGGCCTGTGCCTATTGCGTCAAGGGATTTGAGATCATCCAGCAGGTCCGGGAGAGGCCTTTATCCTCGTGCCCGCGATGCGGCGGAAGGATAAAAAAGGTCATTTCCTGGTGCCATTCCGCAGTTGTAGAAAGTTCCCCCGAGCAGGCAAAGGTGGAAAAGGAGATAAAAGAGTATGAAAGGGCGGGTATGTGGAGCCACGCCGCCGAGTTAGCTGACAGTCACTCTGAAAAAACAAAAGATAAGGGCCTTAAACTAAGGGCACTTGATAATTATAAAAAAGCAGGTTATGATGCCGATTCCCTTGCAGGACACGCAAAACTGAATAATGACTAAAGGAGGAATGTTTTTATGAGAGGCAAACAGCTCGGTTTTTTTCTTTTAATCTGTGCAATTCCTGTTTTTATCCTTTTCACGGGGATACTTTCCCCTTTAACCCAGGCCTTTGGTGAAGAAAAGAAGAAGGATCTTCCTCCAAGGGGGATATCCGTCTCGCCTGATTATACGGGTATCGTAACAAAAGAGGGCGATGATGTGAGCATTGATCTGAAGGTCTACAACAAGGGTAGACAGGATGAAGACATTGATCTTTCAGTCGAATCCATACCCAAGGGCTGGGATGCCTGGATAAAGACCTATAGTTTCGGGGTAACAGGCGTGCATGTACCAAGCGACGACTTCAAGAGCCTGACGTTCCAGGCGGACCCTGGAAAAGATGTGGGCCCCGGTAAATACACCTTTGTCGTGAAGGCCCAGACAGCAGACGGGAGATTGACCTCTTCGAGTAAAGTAACCATAGTGGTCAAAAAGAAGGAGGAGGAAAAAAAGATAAAAGGACTGGAGATCACCACCTCCTATCCCGTGCTTCAGGGGCCCACGGATGCCAAGTTTGAATTTTCACTCGATGTGAAGAGCAAATCAGACAAGGACGCCATCTTTAACCTCAGTGCCCAGGGGCCTGAAAACTGGGAGATAAATTTCAAACCGGCCTATGAAACCAAATACATCTCCAGCCTCAGGATAAAGGCCAATATGAGCCAGACCATGGCTGTTGAAGTGAAACCATACCCCTTTGCCGAACCGGGCAAGTACCCCATAAAGGTCATGGTGGAATCCCCTGACGCCCACGGGGAGGTAGATCTCATGGTAGTCCTTACAGGCACCTACAAGCTGGAGACAGGGACCGCTGACGGCCGTCTTTCTCTGAATGCCCTGCAGGGAAAGCCTGCTAACATCTCCTTTTACGTCAAAAACAGCGGTTCGGCCGCACAGAATAATCTCAGCTTCCTCTCCTTTAAACCCGAAAACTGGAAGGTGGAGTTCAAACCGGAAAAGATAGATATCCTCCCGCCCGGGGATTTACAACAGGTGGAGGCCACCATCACCCCAAGCGAACAGGCACTTGTGGGCGATTATTCCGTGAATCTGTCCATACAGGGTGAAAAGACGACGCAAAACCTGGAGCTGAGGGTTACTGTCCGGGCTTCGACAGCCTGGGGATGGATCGGTATCGGTATCATCATACTGGTTATCGCGGGTCTTGTGGTGATGTTCATTAAGTTGGGAAGGCGTTAATATGAATCAGGAAAGCATAATTGAGGCCAGAGGGCTTACAAAAAACTACGGCCGCCAGACAGCGGTGAATAATCTCTCCTTTCATGTTGAGGAGGGAGAGATATTCGGTTTTTTAGGACCAAACGGGGCCGGAAAGACCACAACCCTCCTTATGCTTCTGGGTCTCAGCCAGCCCTCAAAAGGGGACGTCAGGGTGTGCGGACTGAATCCCGTGAGAAGGTCCAGGGATATCAAAAAGCTCGTGGGTTATCTCCCTGAAAACGTTGGGTTTTACGGAGACATGGACGCTGTGCAGAGTCTTAAGTATGTCGCCGACCTGAATGGGATAAACGGCCAAGGGGCCATGGACAAGATCCATGAGGTACTGGATGAGGTCGGTCTTTCCGAGAATCGTACCAAAAAAGTAGAGGCATATTCCAGGGGCATGAAGCAACGCCTCGGCGTCGCCGAGGTGCTTCTCAAGGATCCCGAAGTCATGTTCCTGGATGAGCCTACCCTGGGACTCGACCCCGACGGGGCCCTCAGGCTTATCGACCTGATCCAGTCATTGAACAGTGAAAGGAAGATCACCGTTCTCCTTTCTTCCCACAACCTCTATCAGGTACAAAAGGTATCACATCGGGTGGGCATTATGATAAATGGAAGGATGGTGGCCCAGGGGTCCATCGATGAACTTGCCAGAGAAAAATTCGGGCTCGGTGATGAAAAATACACCCTGGAAGAGATATACATGAAATATTTTCAGGAGGTCTAAACATGCAGGGCCTATTGGCTGTTTACAGGAAAGAGTTGGCGGATCATTTTAGCAGTTACAGGTTTATCATCCTCTTCGCCCTGATCGCTATGGTTGGCTTTATCACCAGTTATATGGCGGGAATAAACCTGCGGGAAAACCTGGGAGGTATGGCCAGACCGAAATTTGTCTTTCTGATGCTCTTTAATCTCCCGGGGGCCCTGTTTTCCCTGGTACAGTTTGTCGCCTTTTTCGGCCCGCTGATCGGGCTTGTGCTGGGATTCGACGCCATCAACCGCGAGAGGGCCCAGGGGACCCTCATTAAACTCATCTCACAGCCTATTTACAGGGACGCGGTAATAAACGGGAAATTTTTAGCCGGGGTCACCACAATTTCAATAATGCTGTTATCCATTGTCCTTGTGATCTCCGGTTTCGGTCTCATACTCCTGGGCATAGTGCCCGGTATGGAGGAGATCTGGCGTCTGATCGTGTACCTTATCATCAGCATATTCTATATATCGTTCTGGCTCGGCGTATCCATACTCTTCTCCATCGTCTTCAGGAGCATAGCAACCTCGGCCCTGACTTCGGTTGCATTATGGATATTTTTGTCCTTCTTTGTCTCCATGGGGGCCAGTGTGCTCGCCAACAGCGTCGCTCCCGTTGAAGACCAGGGGAAAGCGAATCATGAGGCCCTCATTAGGAACAACCACATAAAGGAATCGGTATCCTTGATCTCTCCCATGGTTATCTATTCAAAGGCCTCCGCGATAATCATCGATCCCACGCAGAATACCACGAAGTCCCTCATACTCATGGGACCCATGGAGAGGCTTTCCGCTTCCCGTTTCCAGAACCCGCTTTCATTAGGGCAGAGCGTTTTCGTGGTTTTTCCCCATCTTATCGTGCTTGTGGCCCTCTGCTTTATCTGCTTCGCGGTCTCCTATCTGGTATTCATGACCCAGGAGATAAGGACTTAGGCGCCGGGCACGGGTGATTCATCAGGAATTCCTGGGGGATATATAAGGAAGGACTTCATGAATCTGTGATCCATGTCTTTAACCTCCACAAGGGCGTATTCCTCTTCAAAGTCCTGCCACAGGAGGGACAGGGTATCCTTGAGGAGGACATGGTCCCCGGGCCCGAAATCACCTAAATAGGATATCAAATCCCTAATAAAGGCATCCCCTTGCCCCGGCATCCTGAAGGGGGGGGCCTTGTCCCCCCTCCTCATTAGGATAAAGAATTCCTTTACCTGATCGAGGGACAGGGGGGCGAAATCGCCCTCCAGCTTTAATATGGTCCGGGCCCATGAGGTAAAGAGGATCGGATAAAAGCTGACCAGGGGATCATCCAGCATATTCACGTTAATCCGAAATCGGGATGCAACCGCCTCCATCAACATGTCCAGGATAACAAGGCGGTCCAGTATTGTCCTGCAGCTTTCCACTTCTTCAAGGCCTTCAAAGTCCCTGTAATCCTCTCCTTCCTTCGAGCCGCTGAAAAATAAAGGCTTCTCCCTTAAGATCCCCTTAAGGGTTCCTCCCCATTCATCTCCCCAAAAGTCAGGGCTTAGATCCTGTCGCTGGAACCAGGCGACTTTTTTCCACCTTTCGGCCTCCCATTTCAATTCAAGGGCCCGGCCGAAACCCACTCGAAAAATGGATATCAGGGGGTTGTTTTTTACGTATTGCCCCGAGATATCGAGACTGCCTCCGGATAATATCTCAAGACCTATGTTTATGTAGCCGGCAGCCTTTTTGCAGATCCTGGTCAATGCCTCAATTCCCTCAAACTTGACGCTGTCCGCGGAGAAAATCTGGTTGCACAGACCGGCAAACTCGAGACGAATCCTGTCTAAAAAGAGGCTGTCCCCGACCCCTTCCAGGGTCGCGGCCAGGATATTATTCCCCTGCACTTGGATGAGAGGCGTCACGGGCACCATGGCCCTTATCTCCTCTTCCTCCGGGAGATAGAGCTTATAGTCGGAACCGTCCCTCTTCAGGGATTCGGGTCGTTGATGCGAATAGACGGCTATGGCCTCGTCGAAGGGCAGGTACCCGTCTTCAGAGAGGCGCAAGCTCTTCAGACGGTACATCTCCTCCTCGATTTCAGCGGGAATTACCCCGGCAAGTCCTAAGAGCAAGGCCTGGTACCGGGTGTAATCCTCCTTTGCCAGGCTTCTGAGTATCCTTTCAATCTCCTGCTCATGACCCTTATCCAATATCCGGATGTAATACAGGCCGTCAACGGTGATGAAATCCTCGATATCCTTGAAGTCTTCATCCTCTTTTTTAGTCTCCACCTGGAGGATTTTTTGGAAATAGAAATGGGCCAGCAGGTTTCCGTCCTGGTTGAAGAGCCATTGCGAAAGCCTTGAAGGGTCAGCCTGATGGAGCCTGTCCAGCCATATGGTGGTCTCCTCCTGATTGATCCTGTCCCTATGCCATAATTCCATATCCAGGATGTACTGCCATTGATCAACAGAGGCCAGCCGCAAAAGGGGGAGGGAGTCCTCCTCGCCCACCCTCTTGATCAACCAGAAGAGATCCACCCTTGTCAGGTTCTTTACCAGCCTGCCCGGATTGTCATGGTCAAGGACCTGATTAAGGATCTCACTGCCTGACAGGGGAAATAGCCTGCCCGCCACCTCCCGGTCGGCGACCTGCGGGAGCCTCTCCTCCCCTGAATTATCTCTTTCCGATTTTTTCCCTTCCGACAATATCCGCACCTCAATTTTGAAATTATTTTCGTTGGTTTTCAGTGATGTCCGTTTATAATATTACATAGCAAAATTTATCGATTGTAAAGGGTCACAGGGGGATCTCTTTTTAAAGACGAAGATCTTAGAAGCAAGAAAATTGTGTAAGGCGGCCGCCAAGGCGGGCAGAATGCCTCTCCAAAATGAGCCGGAATCCGGTCCGGCAAGTGATTGAGGAACCTATCTGCCCGCCTCCTATGGCTTCATGCATATGCATCGCACATAAACGAGTTCGTTCTTAAAAAAGAGATCCCCCTGCGGCCCTTTGATCAGTATGCAATATTATAACCGGACATTACTGGTTTGTTTTGTATTCTTCGTGAAAATTATCCGCCTGTCAAGGACAAGATCAATACCCCCTGGGACTCCCATCAGCCTTGACTTTCAGCACCCATAAAATGTATGTTATCGCAAAAGTCTGTTCAGGTTTGCCCCTTTTATGAACTTAGATCCCTAAGAGAGACGTAAAGTTGATTGATCTGATTGTTAAGGGCGGGCTGCTCATGTACCCCATTATCCTGTGCTCTATCATTGCCCTGGCCGTTTTTCTTGAACGACTGTGGGTGTTAAGGCGTGAGCGGGTGATTCCTTCCGCCTTTGTTCACAATGTGGAAGAGCGTATTAGAAAACATAAGATCTCAGAGGCCCTTTTTCTGTGTCAGAGTGACAACTCCTCCATTGCAAAGATCTTTTTGGCAGGATTAAAGAGCACGGGACGAGGCATGTGGCTGGTCAAGGAGGCTATTGAGGAAAGAGGCGGCAGGGAGGGAGTAATCCTGGAAAAGAATGTCGGCATCCTCTCCACCATAGCCAACCTGACACCCCTTTTGGGCCTGTTGGGTACTGTATCGGGGATGATCAAGACCTTTAAGGTCATATCCAACAGCGGCGGGAATCCCTCTCTCCTCGCAGGGGGAATCGCCGAGGCCCTCATAACGACGGCGGCCGGCCTTTGCGTCGCCATCCCCGCGCTTGTATGCTATCGAATTTTAAAAGACAAGGCCGAATCCCTGATCTTTGAGATGGAAGAGAACTCCATCAGGATCATAGAGATACTGGAAAAATCCGGCAAACAGGACTAATATCTCTTACGAGGAGGCCTCTTCTATGAGGTTCGTAAAAAAAAAGGAAGAAGAACCCAGGATAGGCATCGCGCCTCTCATTGATATAGTGTTTCTGCTCCTGATCTTCTTTATGGTCACCTCGCACTTTGATATCGCCTCCGGTGTTCGAATAAATCTCCCAAGGGTAACCAAGAAGGTCCTTAGCGAGGAAAAAGGTAAGAGCATAACACTTATCATTGATAAATCCGCCCAGGTCTACCTCGAGGGCGTAAAGATGGATCCAAAAACACTTGAAAAAAGGCTGAAGGATCTAATAAAAGAAAGGGGGCTCGTTCACCTGATACTGCAGGCGGACAAGGATGTCAGTCATGGCACGGTTGTCCGTATCATGGATCTGGCCAAGAGCGCGGGGATCCACTCAATTATAATATCCGCCCGATGGAAGGGCGAAGGGCTTCTCTAATTCCTTCGAGGTATTGCCGTCTTGGACCTGAATAAAAAAGATATTCTCAAGCTGTCCCTGATAATCCTGCTTTTCCTGTGCCTTATTGTTGCGTGGCTTGCCTTTGGTGATCGTGGTTTTATTCATCTATACCGGATGGAGAAGGAAAGGCAGGCCTATCTGGAAAAAATACGCGGTCTTGAGAACGCGAACCAGGAATTAATGGAAAAGATACACAGGCTGCGGAAAGACAAGGAATATATTGAATCGGTTGCAAGAAGGGAACTGGGACTGGTCAGGGAAAATGAGCTTATTTTCAGATTCAGCAAGGATGGGGAAAATAAACCAGGTCCGGAAAAGAATGAGGTAGGTCCGGAAAATAGATAGCCCTGCCGGGGAGAAAGGGAAATATGAATAATTCCAATACCTTTTTAGAAGACATACTGGATAGCAGCCCCTCTCCGGGGACCCTTTTCCTGGTCCTCTCAAGGTTAAAAGACCAGGGCGATCTGGAAAGGGTAATTAAGGAGTGCCGCAGGGCCCTTGAGATCTACCCCGAAGACCTCTATCTCAGACGACTCCTGGCCGAGACATATTTTGACTCGGGCATGATACCCCAGGCAGGGGAGGAGATTGAAAAGGTTATCCAGGGAGTTGACGATCTCATATCCTCCTACAGCCTGCAAACGGAGATACTGATTCGCCAGGAGAGGGAGAAAGAGGCCATTGAGAGCCTGAGGCTCTTTTTAGCGCACAGGCCTGCGGACAGGGACGCCCTTCGTCTCATGGAGAGCCTTGGACCTTTGGATGAGACCTCCGAAGGATCCGGACCGGCTCTCCCCGACATTGCGACACCCACCCTGGCTGAGATATATCTTGACCAAGGGCAGTTAGACAGGGCAATTGAGACCTATGAAAAGGTAATTGCCGGCAATCCCGATGACCCATCTATCCTCAAGAGGCTTGATGAATTAAGGGGCATGATCGGGGAGGATCGGGTAGATGAGGACAAAGACGCGGAAGGGATCAGACAACAGAAAATAAAAATGATATCTATTCTCGAGGGGTGGCTTTCAGCCATTCACCATGGGAGATGATAAGATTTTTGTATTTATTCCAGGTAGACTGGCTCGCGCAGTATGAGGCCGATGGCGAGCGCTGCGGTCCTGGCGATTGCAGGATGGGAATCCCTGAGATTCACAACCTGCCGCAGATGATCCGCGGTTCTCACGATAATTGAGGCCATGTCTCCCTCACTGATGGACACGCGGGATAAGAGCCCTTCCCAGCTTACTCCCTTTGCCCATAGAAAGAGCGCTATTGCAGGCCAGAAGGGAATCAATGGAATCTGAAATCCCCTCCTCGCCTTAAGGTCCCTGATATCATTGATGGTGTCGATGACACCGTTGAAGGCCTCTTCCATTGGGGCGATGTCTTCACTCCCCTTCAGGTTCAACTCCACGTCCTGATCCCTGTCCCAGACAAAAAGAGCGATGCAGCCCGCCATTGTTTCAGGAGATAGCCCCTCAAATCCACCTTTTCTTATGGCCTCGGCAATAATAAGGGGTTGATCGAGCCTAAGTTTGGAGGCCCAGATCCCGTCAGGGGTCAGGCGATCCTCCTCGTCCGCAAAATTCGTCTCCTTGAGAAACCTCAGATGCCGCTTAAAGCTTATCCACAGGCCTTCGCCGCCGCCTCCCATCCTTTCGCCCAATGATTGAAGATCCCTCAAGATCCTCACCAATTCCCTCCCCCTCGATGTATGGCAGTAATCAAGATGATCACACCCGGCACAGGGAAGCCTGTCTATTTTTTCCTCCGCAGCTTCAAGCCCACCCCCTTCGGCTGGTCCTCCGGCAACTCCTGTGTCAAGGATCGGTAGATCATCAGTCTCAAGGGAGTCCAGGACATCCTGCAGGGATTCGAGAGACATGTCGGAGGGAAGAATGAGTTTATAATCGTACAGCCATCTGACCTTATAGAGTGGCACCTTTTTTAGCCTTAGCTGTCCCTTCCGGGTCCGGACCTTTCTTTTAACATTCTGAGCCGCACAGACCAGCCTCCCATGATCCTTGTAGGTATGAAATAGGATATAAACGTCACCTTCCCTGTGATTAAAGAGCCTTCCCCTTTCCAAATAAGGTATTAAGGCCTCAGTCTGTTTTTTATACTGTATCCTCCTGCCATTCCCCCTGGCCGCCCTTACAAGCTCGGACCTCATTCTGATATAGTCTACGATCTCAAAAGGATCGCCATTATCGCACCTTGCCCTGGGAATTTTACTCCTGAGCAGGCTTAACATACCATCCCATTGCCTTATGATCGTCGATCCCTCTCTCCTCTGCTGAAAATCGGCAAAGGAGAGGCTCAATAGCTCCTTGATCTCCTGGGGCCTTTGGGACAAAAGCAGGTTCAGGGTCATTGAGAAGTTGATTCGGATCTGGCTTATAAGTGGTTCCGGCGGGGAATCCATCAGTTCATGGATAAGCTGGGGGTCCTGGTGAAGGCCTGGAACCACGAGGGCAAAGCCTATATTATCCTTGCCCCTCCTGCCTGCCCGGCCGATCATCTGGTGGAGGTCGGTGGATGTAAGATCCGTGAATTCATGTCCGTCATACCTGTCACTCTGTACAAGCACCACGGTCCTGGCCGGAAAGTTCACGCCCGCCGCCACGGTGGAGGTGGAAAAAATGGCATCCAGATATCCTTTATTCATAATTCTTTCGACAAGGACCTTCCAGTAGGGCAATTGCCCGGCATGATGTGAGGCTACCCTGGAATCCAGCAGGAAACCCATCTGCCTGTGTCCCGCAAGGTGAGGGTAATCCCTGATAAAGTCTTCCACTTCCCTTCGGAGTCCCCTTCCTGACCCTCCTTCCTTTTTGGAAACCGGGCAGGTGAGCAACGCCCGGTCACATTCCATCCTTGATTTGAGGAAAAAAATGGCGGGTAAGAGATCAAATTCCCTCAGACAGCCGATAATATCACCGAATCTCGGTTTTGGCCGGCCCCTTTTTCTTGCCTGATTCCTCTGGGAAGCGAGGTATTTTTGGACCCTTGAGGTCAATCCTTTCCTGCCTGCGAGCGGGGCTATAAGGCCGTCCGGGAAAAGGAAGAGCATCTCCAGGGGGACCGGCCTCTCATTGGAACGGACTATGCAAGTCCTTGTCCCCCGGTTCCTTTCAAGCCATGAAGAGACCTCTTCTGCGTTGGATATGGTGGCGGATAGGAGCAAAATTCTCACACGGGAAGGGAGATAGATGAGGACCTCCTCCCATACAACTCCACGGTCAGGGTCACTCAAATAGTGCGCCTCATCCAGTATCACCAGGTCGGTATTTATACTGGTTCCTTCATGCATGGCGTCATAGAGCTGGTTCCGGAGAATTTCAGTGGTTCCAACAATGATGTGCGCATTCGAATTTTCTTTTCTTTCACCTGTCAGGATGCCGCAGTATTCGGGACCGAAATCCCTCTTGAATTCCTGATACAGTGAATTGGAAAGGGCCTTAAGGGGTGAAGCATACCACGTCCTTAATCCCTTTATCAGATATTCCCCTATCACCTGGGAAGCGATCCAGGTCTTGCCTGCACCCGTGGGAGCGCTGACAAGGACATCTGATTCCTTTATCTTTTTTAGGGCCTCGAGTTGAAATGGGTCGGGGATGAATGGAGCGGGTTCGGGAATGCCAATCCTTTGAAAATGATTTTTAAGAAGCCGATCTATCCTTGGATTTTCATAAAGTCCATTTCCCGATCTGCCGCGTGCTTCTCTGCGATACCTTCCATGAGACCGGCGATAATGGCGTTTAGGATTGGACATTGAATATTATCTGTAGTCTTTCAGAATTAGGTATGGCCGGATAAATGGCTATGAACGGTATCATTCTATTTGACCAACTCCGCCGATACCGTGTCCATGTCTTTCAGATTATCTTTCATCATCCCGGAAAGGTCCAGGGAAATCAGTCTCTCTTCCATGCCATCCATGGACCCTTCGCACCCCCTGCATATCTTAAGGCCGTTGATAAAGACCTTCTCCGCCGCCTCCCTGACAAAGAGCCGGGCAGCCGCCTTCATGAATTCCGGGCTCCTTTCTCCCCCTTCATGGCGTGCGGCCTTTCTGCAGAGCGCTGCCCCGGCCTCGCACAATGTCATCATATCGGCCAGCAGGAACATGACATACTGGGACTTTGTCAGCTTGGTTTTTCTGGCCCCCAGGATAATGTCGTTTAATACGCGGACGGCATCGGCAAGCCCTTGAGCCCCTTGTCCTTCGGGCAAGTTTTGCAATTCATCGGCTATTGCCGAATAGTACTCGCCCTTTGAACGCACTGTTTTCTGGAGGCGGAACATCGCGATGAGCCTGCGCTGTATCTCGCTGGTGCCCTCATAGATGGTGGTGATCTTTATGTCCCGCTTGATCTTCTCCACCTCATACTCTTTGATGTATCCGTAACCACCGTGTCCCTGTATGGCGTCATTGGCCATCGTGTCGCCCGCCTCCGTGGCGAAATACTTGGCTATCGACCCCTCAACCTGAAGGTCCTTTTCCCCCGCATCAAGCCTGTTTGCCACGTCTTCTATATAGGCCCGTGCCGCCTCCAGCCGTACGGCGTTGGGCACCAGGAGCCTGTGGGTGTAACCCTGTTTCTCGGCTAACGTGGTCCCAAACTGCACTCTCTCCTTGGCATAGGCTATGGTCTTCTCGAGGGCCGCCATGCCTCCGCCCAGGCCGAAGGTGGCCACCATGAGTCTGGTATACCCGAATACCTCATTGGACTGTTTAAGGCCCTGGCCTTCAACCCCGCCTACCATGTTTTCCTTCGGGACAAAAAGGTCTTCAAGGGTCAAGGAACATGTGTTAGAGGCCCTGATCCCGTGTTTGTCCTCGTGTTTACCGGGTGCAAGACCTTCGGCACCGGTCTCGACTATGAAAAATGTCGGCCCGTCGGGGGCATCGGCCAGGATGGTGTAAAGCTGTGCCACTCCGCCGTTGGTAATAAACTGCTTCTGACCGTTGAGTCTATATCCTGTTATCTCTCCATTATCATCCATCACCCTCTCGGCCTTTGTCTTAAGGGCCTGGACATTTGACCCGGCTTCAGGCTCTGTCACGCCATAGGCCACAATGAGGCCTTCATCGGCGATCCTTCTGATATATTTTTCCTTTTGCTCCGGAGTTGCTCCGACCCTGATGGGATCCATTCCCAGACATATGGCCAGAAAAGAGGTTGCGATTGCCAGGTCCATCTTTGCCATCCTCTCCGACACAATGGCTATTTCCTTTGCGCCGGCACCGAGACCGCCATATTCCTCAGGGATAAAGATCAGATGAAGGGCGACCTCGGGTCCCAGCATGAATCGGATCAGCTCCATGGGAAAATCACCGGCACGATCCATCTCCAGCTTGGCATCCAGACTGATCTTTTCCCGCTCCAGCTTGGATATGGTGTCGAGGACCATGGAAAGGACTTCAGGATCCATTTTCGCCTGTTCGTTCATTTATTTGCTCCTTTTATATCTTCACTTAAAAATCCGGATTTAAGAGTGTCTGTTATCAGTGGCAGATCGAAAAGACCAAAAATATGAGAGATTCAGGCATAAAAGTCTAAAATTCAATTCCCTTTTGGGCCTTAATCCCGTCTTTAAAGGGGTGTTTGATCTCTTTCATCTCCGTTACAAGATCGGCGATCCCGATCACATCGGGATGGGCGTCCCTTCCCGTAAGGACGAGGTGCAATTCTAAAGGCCTGTTCCTAAGGGCTTTCATGACATCTTCAACATCAAGGAGATTATAGCTGATGACGTAGTTGATCTCGTCCAGAATAATCATATCGAATTCACGGGATTCCATTTTTTCCTTGAAAATATTCCACGCCTCAATAACAGCCCTTTTGTCCTCCGGGTCCGGTCCCTCTCTATCAAACCGGATAAAGCCCCTCCCCATGGGCATTATCACAAAATCCGGATAAAGCCTTTTCACGGACTCTAACTCCCCGTAGGGCCACGTGCCTTTGATAAACTGTATCATCAGGATCTTGAGGTGGTGTCCGGCGGCCCTCAATGCCATGCCCATCGCGGCAGTGGTCTTCCCCTTTCCATTGCCCGTGTGGACTATAATCAGGCCCTTTCGCTTCTCTTTTTCCATAAGGAACTTAATTTTTTATCTCGTTTTGACGATACTGGAAATAGGCGTCCCTTATGGCTATATATGGATCCAAGGCCGCCTTTTTAAGATCCTCGTATTCGCCGATGGAGAGTGAGGTCCTGTTAACAGCCTTGTATCCCTTTACGGTTACATTATATTTGGTGTGAGGAAACATGTAGTTCAAGGGATCGAGAAAGCTGTCACCTACTAATCCCACTGTGTCCCTCAGGCTGGAAGGACCGAATACGGGCAAGGTAATATAAAATCCCGGCCCTGTCCCGTAGGCCCCAAGCGTCTGGCCCAGGTCTTCATCCGAGCTCTTCATGTCATAATGCTTGGCCACATCGAAAAGCCCGCCGATTCCTATTGTAGAATTAACAATAAAACGGCCGAATTCATTGGCAGCGCCGTCGAATTTGGCCTGGAAGAGGCAATTTACGAAGCGTATTGGAAAGGCCAGGTTGTAAAACATGTCTCTCACACTCCCCCGTACAGGTCCTGGCACAACAGCCTTGTACCCCAAAGCTACTGGTTTAAGAAACCAGAAATAGAGCTTATCGTTGAAATGGTAAAAAAGCCTGTTTAAAGGCTCGAGGGGATCGGATATCCCCTCCTGGAGTCCATCAGATTCATAGCCTTCGGGAAATTTATTGGATTCCTCCTGCCGGGCCTGAATATCCATATTCTCATCCGGGGAAGACGCCATGGGAGACCGGGCAAAGGAGATATTGTAAGGCTGGACAAACCACAAGATAAAAAAAATTATCAACCAATTGATTTTTTTCATGTTAATTAAGCTCCTTTCCCTGGGCCTATTCCCCAGCCACCTTTTCCTTAAGGCGCCTTACAAGTTCCTCATATGACGACCTGGTGATGATATTGTTGAATTGGACACGGTAATTATTCACAAAACTGACTCCTTCAACGTACACGTCATAAATAAACCAGTCCCCTTTCTCCTTCATGACACGATAATCAACGGCAATCTCTCTTCCGCTTGCAGTGATTACTTTTGCCTTTATAACGCCGTATTCCCCTTCAATTTCCTCTGACAGGAATTCTATCTTTTCTCCGGAATATTGCCTGGTCTTGTCCATATAGGTCCTCTCAAGCAACTGTCCGAACAGAGAGATGAATTCCTTCTTCTCCTCGCTGGTCCTCTCCCCCCAATGGGTTGCCAGGGCCCTCTGCGAAAAGGCCTCCCAATCAAAGACATCGTCCACTGTTTGCCGGATCATTTTATCTCTCACTTTCGCCATCTCGGGTCCTTTTAATTCAGGATCCGTGATTATGGACAGGAGTTTATCCGTGGCCGCTTTCACGCGTTCCGTGGGTTCACCCGCGATCACCGTGATGGGTATGCAGCAAGAAAGCGAGAAAAACAGAATGATACGGATCAAATATCTTAAAACCATAAATACTCCTATTAACAAATCACCCCGCTGCAGGAGTGCCGCGGGGAAGGGCTATAGCTTACCAAATACATAGTTGGAGATCAATTCCTCTATGTCAACGGCCGGCATGGTCTCGCGAATTCTTCCTCCCGGCTCAATAATCTTTTCAGACCCCCCTGGGGTTATTACCAGAAACTTCTCACCGATTATACCCCTTGTCTTGATTGCCGCTATGGAATCTTCCTGCAACTTTACATCAAGAGGGAGAGAGATAACCACCTTTGCCTTGTAATCCACCATGGAAATATTCTTGACATGTCCCACCTTTACACCGGCGATAACCACGGACGCCCCTTCTTTTAGGCCCCCGGCATCTGAAAACATCGCGTATATCTCATACCCTTTCCCGCCAAAAATTTCAGTTTTCGCAACCTTGACGGAGAGGAAAGCGAGACAGGCCAATCCGGCAAGGATAAATATGCCCACCGATAATTCAAGATCAATCTTTTTCATTTTTCACTCCGGTATATAAAATCCCTGCGGGACTTAGTATCATAACAAGCATTTCCTAATAAAATGATATAGGTCCTTCCGTCTCACCCCTGATAAACTGCTTAACAACAGGATCCTGTGAGGAAAGTATTTCTTCGGGTTTTCCCAGTGCAATAATGATGCCGTCGTGGAGCATGGCCGCCCTGTCAATGATCCCGAACACTTGATTTATCTCATGAGTCACAATAACACCCGTGAAATTCAGCCGCTCATGTACGGATTTTATGAGTTTAAGTATGGCATTGCTGATAATAGGGTCCAGTCCTGTGGTCGGCTCATCAAAGAGCATTATTTCGGGCCGCCATATCAGTTCCCTCGCAAGGGCGGCGCGCTTCGTCATCCCGCCGCTGAGTTGTGAAGGGTATTTGTCTCTTGCCTCGGACAGGCCCACCTGTCCAAGTTCATTCATCACCCTCCTTGTTATCTCCTCCTCCTTCATCCTGGTCTTCTCTCTTAGTGGAAAGGCCACGTTATCATAGACCGTCATGGAGTCAAACAGGGCGCCGCCCTGAAAGAGAAGTCCCAGATGCCTCCGGAGTTGCATAAGATCCCTGGTCCCGAGACTGCTTACATCCTTTCCCATCACCGATATGCGACCCCTGTCTGGCCTTAGAAGGCCGGCAATATGCTTCAGGATTACGCTCTTGCCTATGCCGCTCTTTCCGATCAGTGCCATTATCTCCCCCCTTTCAATATTCAGGGAGACACCTCTGATAACTTCATTTCCGTCAAAGGATTTATACAGGTTCTCAATGCTGATCATTTATTTCCCTAAAAAAGGACAGAGGTCATGAAATAGTCCCATATGAGTATATACACGGACGAGAAGACCACGGCCCTCGTGGTGGCCTTGCTTACGCCTTCGGCTCCGTGCCCCCATCTCTCTGTGTAATAACCCTTATAACAGCAGACCCATGCAATTATTACACCGAAACAGAGGGACTTATAGATCCCCTCCAGAATATCTTCTGGATTGATATGACTGGCCATCTCTCCGAAATAGATACCGCCCTCCAACCCCAGGAGATGAACACCCACCAGGTAGCCTCCAAAGATTCCTATCACATCAAAAATGGCGGTGAGGAGAGGAAGGGCTATAATACCGGCTAATAGATTGGGGACAACGAGATAGCGAAAGGGATTCAGTCCCATTAATTCAAGGGCGTCGATCTGATTGCTTATGCGCATGATGCCTATCTCCGCCGCTATGGAGGAACCCGCCCTGCCTGTAACCATGAGTCCTGCGAAGACAGGGCCCAACTCCTTGATAAGCGGAAGAGCCACCATGGGGCCCAGGAATGCCTCTGATCCGACCCTGCTCAGGATGCGAAATCCTTGCAGTCCCATTACCATCCCGGCAAACAGGCCCGTAAGAAGAATAATAAGGAGTGACTGGGTTCCAATAAAGCGGATCTGTTTCATGAGGAGGAAAACCTTTAATGGAGGCATTACGGAATACAAGAAGGCCTTTCCCAGAAAAACAGCCATCAGGCCCATACTTCTCAGGCCTTGCAATGCCCTTGTTCCCGTATTCCTTACCAGATCCATGGATACTTCTTCCTTTAAATCTTCTTTAGGATTAAATTAAAATTTACCGGCACCCTGCCCTTATCCATTGGTTGACCTGATCACTTATCATTATTGAGCGGATAGTACAACTCCAAAAGATCGCCTGGAAGGTAGATGTGAAGGGAATAAGGTCCCCGGTTTAATCAAGACATGATCTTTTAGTAACATTCAAAAAAGATGTTCGGCTGAATTTTCCCCAAAAAGCCATCGCGATCAGACGAGGTCATGACCTTTTTCGAAAGGGGATAATTATAATTTGGGCTCAAGGCTTAAGGCAAAAGGCGCAAGGGGAAAAAACCTTAAACCTTAAACCTTGAACCGATAAAGTAGATATCCCCTTGAGAAAAGGGGGATGGCCGAATGCCTGTCCTTAAATATTGAAACGGATCATGCACAAACTTTTGAATGTTACTGATCTTTTATGCTATGCGGAGGAGAAGGGATTTAACCGGTCACCCAGGAATCAGGTATGGAAAATTTCATATTCTCCGTATCGATTTCGGCCTGGAGACCCAAGGGAATAATAATATTTTCCCCTGTTCCGTGCCCCACGGGCAGGCCGCTGAATACCGGGATATCGCATCCGGAAGTGATCTCCCTTATTAGCCTGTTTATATCTGACATGTCACCGCAATCAATAAACCTTCCGGCAATCAGGCCCGAAAGATCCGATAGGACGCCGCAAAGCCTCAGATGGGTCAGCATCCGGTCAACCCTGTAGATCGTCTCTCCCTTCTCCTCTATAAGCAGTATGGCGCCCTTCATGGAAGGCATAAAGGGGGTCCCTGTCAGGTGGGAGATGAGACTCAGGTTTCCCCCCAGGAGAGTTCCCTTTGCCCTGCCCTTCCTAAGGACCGTGCCTGAGGATAGACTCAACTCAAGATTCGAAAAGGATGAAAAGGGATCTAAAAAACGGTCCAGATCCTCTTCCCGGACCATTGAAAATTCCCTCAATACCGGGCCGTGAAATCCAATAAGACCGGCCTTTTGAAAGATCGCAAGGAGGAGTGCAGTGATGTCGCTGTAGCCTATCAATATTTTAGGATTTCTTCCTACAAGGCCGTAATCGATTCTGTCCAGGAGCCTCAGAGTCCCGTACCCTCCCCGCGCGCATAATATTGCCCTTGTATTACTATTTTGAAAAGCCTCGTGGAGATCGGCAAGACGTTCATCGTCATTTCCGGCCAAATAACCCTGGTTCCTGTAAAGATGAGATGCCAGGGCTACACGATACCCATGCGTCTTCAGGAGTTCTATCGGCTTTTCCAGTTCTTCCGGTGTAACGGGGCCGGCAGGGGCAATGATGGCGATCTCATCCCCCGGATTCAGCCGAGGAGGTCTTATTATCACCTGTTCCTCTTGAAAATAATCCTCAGGCCTTCGAGGGTCAAGAATTCCTCAACATGATCGATGGTCTCTGATTCTCCGGATATCAGAGGAGCGATTCCCCCTGTCGCAATGACCTTCACTTCATAGCCCATCTCTTTTTTGATGCGATTTACGATACCATCGACCAATCCCGCAAAACCGTAAATAATGCCCACATTCATCGCGCCTATGGTGTCCTTTGCGATGACGTTTTTCGGTTTTGCGAATATCTCGACTCTCGGCAGTTTGGAGGCCTTTTCAAAGAGCGCCTCGCAGGAAATAATAATGCCCGGCGAGATAACCCCGCCTATCCAGGCCCCATCCCTGGAAACGCAATCAAATGTAGTGGCGGTTCCGAAATCGACGATAATGAGTCCCGATTGATACTTCTCAAAGGCGGCAATTGCGTTTACGATCCTGTCGGCGCCCACCTCTTTGGGATTATCATATTTTATCGGCATGCCAGTCTTTAGACCGGGCCCCACAATCATGGGCTTGATAAGAAAATAGCGAAGGGACAGTCTTTCCACGACGCTCAAGAGGGAAGGAACAACGCACGACACGATAATATCGGTAACATCCCCCATCCCTATCCCGGAAGATCCAAAGAGATTATTGATCATAATCCCCATTTCATCCGCGGTCGAGTCTTTCTCGGTCCTTATCCGCCAGTGTCCGATAATCTTATCTTCGTCAATCACTCCGAGGACAATATTGGTATTGCCTATATCTATGCACAACAGCATGTTAAATCCCTATCTTCAGTTTCCCTGGCCTGCCGTCCTGATGGCATCAATAATCTTCACTGTCTCGGAGGCCATCTTCGGATTATGTACTCTCACGATGTGGGCGCCGTTCAATATGCCTGCTGCAATGGTGGCCATTGTGCCGTTGTCCCTTAGAGGGGGCTCCACCTCCAGGATATGGCCTATAAAGGCCTTTCTGGATGTCCCTAACAATATGGGCCTCCCCAGTGAAGCAAACTGATTCAATTCCCTTATGATCTCAAGATTATGACTATATGTCTTTCCGAAGCCTATGCCGGGGTCCAGAATGATCATTTCCCTCCTGATCCCGCCCTCAATAGCCCTTTCCACGGCGGCCCTCAGGAAGTCCAATATCTCAGGGATGAGGCGATCATAGGTAGGATTGTCCTGCATGTCGCCGGGCCTACCCTTCATGTGCATCAATATTACAGGGACCCCTGCCCTGGCAGCGACCGATGCCATCCCAGGATCAACCCTGAGCGCGCTGATATCATTGATAATGGATGCCCCTGCCCGGAGCGCCTCCTCTGCTACCCGGGCCTTGCAGGTATCAATGCTGATAGGTATGCTGATTTCTCTTTTCAGGGCCTCTATGACAGGTATGACGCGATCCAACTCTTCATCATCGGAAATAGCTTCAGAATAGGGCCGAGTTGACTCGCCGCCTACATCAATAATATCGGCCCCTTCACGCGCCATTGTGAGTCCCTGCAGAACGGCCTTATCCCTTTGAAAAAAGAGGCCCCCGTCGGAAAAGGAATCAGGGGTTATGTTGAGTACGCCCATTATCATTGTCCTCCTACCCATTCTCAAGGAGTAGTCGGACCATGTGAGGGTAAATTCCTCTCTAAGGAACCCTGTCAAGCCTCCAGGACCTCCTTTTTTTCACCGGGCTCCCCGGGCTCGGCAAGGATCTCATCTATATCCTTGCCCTCAAGCGTCTCCTTTTCCAGGAGGGCGCCTGCCATCCTGTGGAGTTTATCCACATTGTCCTCAATTAATTTATAGGTCTTATTGTAGGATCCTGTTACTATCTCCCTCACTTCCTGGTCGATCTTCTGGGCCGTCAGCTCGCTGTAATCCCTGTGCTGGGATATCTCCCTGCCAAGGAAAATCTGTTCCTCCTTTTTGCCAAAGGTAAGGGGCCCGAGCTTATCGCTCATTCCATAATCACAGACCATCTTCCGGGCCAATTCGGATGCCCTTTCTATATCATTGCCCGCCCCGGTCGTCTTCATATTGAGGACTATCTCTTCCGCCGCCCTTCCGCCCATGAGGATGCATATATTATTCAAGAGGTATTCCTTGGGGTACGTGTGTTTCTCATCCATGGGCAACTGCTGGGTCAGGCCGAGGGCCCTTCCCCTGGGAATAATGGTAACCTTGTGGATGGGGTCTGTGTTGGGAAGCAGCTTTGCCACGAGGGTGTGTCCCGATTCATGATAGGCGGTTGACCTTTTCTCTTCATCGCTGATTATCATGCTCCTGCGCTCGGCTCCCATCAATACCTTGTCCTTGGCATCTTCAAAGTCAACCATCTCTACCCTGTCTTTACCCCTCCTGGCGCCCATGAGAGCGGCCTCATTGACCATATTTTCGAGATCCGCGCCCGTAAACCCGGGTGTCCCCCTTGCAAGGGTCGATATGTTGACATCATCCCCCAGCACAGTCTTCTTTATGTGCACCTTCAGGATGCCCTCCCTCCCCTTTATGTCAGGGACAGGGACGACCACCTGCCTGTCAAATCGCCCGGGCCGCAAAAGCGCCGGGTCAAGGACATCAGGTCTATTTGTGGCTGAGATAAGGATAACTCCCTCATTGGATTCAAAGCCGTCCATCTCCACCAGGAGCTGATTAAGGGTCTGCTCCCTCTCATCATGCCCCCCGCCAAGGCCCGCTCCCCTGTGGCGGCCGACCGCGTCGATCTCATCTATGAATATTATGCAAGGCGCGCTCTTCTTCCCCTGGACAAAGAGATCCCTCACCCTCGAGGCACCGACCCCCACGAACATCTCAACAAAGTCCGAACCGCTTATGCTGAAAAAGGGGACACCGGCCTCCCCGGCTATGGCCCTTGCCAAGAGGGTCTTGCCAGTTCCCGGAGATCCTATCAGGAGGACCCCCTTGGGAATTCTCCCGCCCAGTCTGGTAAACTTCTTGGGATCACGCAGGAATTCGATAATCTCCTGTAGCTCCTCCTTGGCTTCATCAATGCCGGCCACGTCTTCAAAGGTCACCTTCTCCTGGGAATCCGTCATGAGTCTCGCGCGGCTTTTCCCAAAAGAGAGGGCCTTTCCTCCGCCAGCCTGCATCTGGCGCATGAAAAATATCCAGACGCCCACCAGAAGAAGCATGGGAACCCATGAGAGTAACACCTGAAACCATGGCGAATTCTCTTCGGGTTTAACGGATATCTTGACTCCCTTGCTCCTCAGGAGCCCTATCAATTCAGGGTCCTTCGGGACAAAGGTCTTGAAGGGCCCCTGTGATGAACTGCCGGAAAATTGATCTCCCTGGATGACCACCTGGAGGACGCTCCCGCTCTCTACCATGTTAAGGAAGTCACTATAACTAATGGTGGTGCTCGCCCTGTCAGGCTGTTGGAACACCTTGAACAACATGATAACCATGAGGCTTATTACCAGCCAGAGAGCAAGGTTCTTATAAAATGGATTCAATTTAAAATCCTCCTGTCTGAAAAAGGAATACAACCTATCTAATATAATACCTTTTGTGTTTTTGTAAGTTTATACTATTTTTTTTTTAATATAAAGTGAAAAAATAGCTGTAAAATCCGGTATATGTCCTTCTGTAAAAAGATCCCGACCCTTTTGGGCCAGGCACTTTTCTCTATTTTCGCCAGTATTCGGGGGTCAAAAGGACGATCACCGTATAGATTTCGAGCCTTCCTAAAAGCATGCAGAAGATCAGGACCCATTTCCCTGCAGTGGGTATTGTCAGGTAGTTCTCCACCGGCCCCACGACCCCCAGGCCCGGCCCGACATTAAAGATGCAGGCTGCCACTGAGGCGAAGGAAGAGATTAGATCCAGGCCCAGGAGGGACATTATCAGGACCGAGATCACGAAAAGACCAAGATAAAGAATAAAAAATCCCCAAATACTGCTCAAGATCTCTCCGGGAATAGCCCTTCCCCCAAGCTTCACGGAGGTAACTGCATGGGGGTGAATTATGCGTAACAGTTCCTGATAACCCTGTTTAAAGAGGAGCATCACCCGCATCGTCTTTATGCCCCCGCCCGTTGAACCGGCCATGCCGCCCAGAAACATGGTTAAAAGGAGGAGATTCCTGGACAGGGCAGGCCATTTTTCATAGTCCGCGGTTACGAATCCTGTGGTGGTCATGATGGAGCTTACCTGAAAAGAGGCGAAACGAAAGGCCTTTGAGAGTGACTCATAGACAGACCCGTATACGTCAAGGGTGACCACCAGGACGATCAGACAGAGCATTACAAGAAAGGTGCGGCATTCGGGATCTCTCCCGAAAATGGCAAGATCCCCCTTTATCAGCCTGTAATGGAGAGAAAAGTTGATGCCGGCGATGATCATGAACAACATTATCACACCGTCAAGATAGGCGCTGTTATAGTGGGCTATGCTGGCGTTTTTCGGCGAAAAGCCGCCCGTCGGCATGGTGCAGAAGGAGTGGCAAACAGCTTCAAACAGTGACATGCCTCCTCCTAACAGGAATATTATCTCGATTACCGTGATAAATAGATAGACCTTCCAAAGTGTCTTGGCCGTGTCCGATATCCTGGGTTTCAGTTTGTCCACAACCGGACTTGGAATTTCAGCCTTATAGAGTTGCATCCCCCCGACGCCCAGGAAGGGGAGTATGGCAATGGAGAGGACTATTATTCCCATCCCCCCGAACCACTGGGTAATGCTCCTCCATAGGAGGATCCCCTGGGGAATGCCCTCGATATCGGAAAGAATGGAGGCCCCCGTTGTTGTAAAACCTGACAGTGATTCGAAATAGGCGTCGGTAAAATCATGGATGGCCCCCGAAAGGATAAAGGGGATAGCACCTACAAGTCCCGCCGCGACCCATCCAAAGGTCACAATCGCCACTCCGTCGCGGTGGTTGAGGTGTGTGTCCGCATCTCTCTTTGAATATTTAAACAGGAGTATCCCCAGAAAGGCGGTCATGAGCATAGACCAGAGGAATGGAAATGTGCTGCCGTCCTGATATAGAATGGACACTACCAGGGGTGCGGCCATTGATGCGCCAAGGAAGAGTATAAGGATACCGATAAATCTTAGGACATGTTGGGGATTCATCAGAAATAGTCCAGTTTCACGGTAAGCAGCTTCTCCAGGCGGGGTATTATCTTGCGAAGGGCGAATATTATGAGACGGTCCTTACCTCTGATCACAGTCTGGCCCCTGGGGATAATTATCTCATCACCGCGAATAATGGCCCCCACAAGCGCGCCCTTTGGAAATTTTACCATAGATATGGGTGTGTCTACGATATCGGACGTCTCCAGGGCTTCGGCCTCTATTGCCTCCGCCTGTTCCCCCTTTAATGGAGCAACGGAAATAACCTTGCCGCGCCTGATATACTGGAGGATGGCCCTTATCGCAGAGAGCCTGGGACTCACGACCGTGTCTATGCCGATTGCCGAGACAAGCGGGATATAGCTCAACTTGCTGATGCGGGTTATGGTCTTCTTGACGCCCAGTTCCTTTGCAAGGAGAGACATGAGCACGTTATTCTCTTCATCGCCGGTCAGGGCAACCATAAAATCCATTTCCCCGATATTCTCTTCCAGAAGAAGTTCCTTGTCCGTCCCATCTCCGTTGATGACAATCACCCTTTCCAGCATCTCAGCCAGGCTGCTGCACTTCTGACTATCCTTTTCAATGACCTTGACATGGAGGTTTTTTTGGTCGAGGGCACTGGCAAGCGCCGTTCCCGTCTCCCCGGCCCCAATGATGATAACCCTCCTCGATCCCTCCCCTTTTATACCCAGAAAATCAAAAATACGATTCAGTTCCCCTGATCTTATGACAAAATACACCAGGTCATCGGCCTGGATAACGTCTTCGCCATGGGGTATAAGGACCTTTTCACCCCGGATGATGGCGCCTATCAACAGGCCTCCTTCCAGATCATCAAAGGTCAGAAGCTTGCGGCCTGCAAGGGGTGAATCTGGTCTGACCGTAAACCCTATCAGCTTGATCCTCCCTTCCACGAAGTCGATCACGTCCGTGGCCCCTGGGACCATCATCAGATTACGAATAGTCTCTACCATTACCGATTCCGGGTTTATGATCTGGTCAATCCCGAGGAGGTCTTTGCCGAAAAGTTCCTTCTCTTCCAGATACTCCCTGTTGCGAACCCTTGCCACCTTAAGGATATATTTATTCATGTTCCGGGCCAGAAGACAGGCGATCAGGTTGGCCTCATCGCTGTCCGTGGCGGCCACAAGCATGTCCGCGCTCTTGATGCCCGCATTTTTCAGGGTTTGGGGACTGGTCCCGGACCCCAAAAACGCCTGGATATCCAGGTTTTCAGTGATTCGTTTGATCTTCTCAGGGTCCTTGTCTATAAGTACAACGTCCTGGTTCTCCTCAGAGAGCTTCTGGGCGCTGTGAAACCCGACTTCGCCTGCACCGACAATGATAATCTTCACTTTATTTATCCCTTATTAAATATCCTTGTTCCAATCTGCCCATATCAGGTCCGGAAATGCACCAATTTTACCCATTTTATTAGATTAGCGGGCCAGATATGTCAATATCAATGAATCTGAAGGCATGGGACAAAAAATTTGAAAAGGATAAAAATATCGGGCAAGTATTTCGAGTGGAGGTCTTACTTAAAACATCCATTTTGCTATCGAAAATGATTGTTTAAGCCCCTATCATGGTCCATCTTTAGGCAATTATCCAATTACTTCAATTATTTGTCAAGGTCTGACCCAATGCCATATTAGTGGCATCTTTATTCCCAGAGAGAGGGTTATCGGCATCGTCATTGCCCTTTGCCTGACCTTGGCCTTGTACCTTTTCCTCAGGCAGACAAAATACGGCCTGGCGATGACGGCTTCCGCTCAAAACAGCGAAGGCGCCCTGATGCAGGGGATAAACCCCAATGTAATGTCAGCCCTGGCTATGGCGATTGGCAGCGGCTTGGCGGCGGTTGGCGGCGCCCTGGGCGGCAGTATCTTTAACCTCGACCCTTACATGGGTGGCCTGGCTTTTATGAAGGGAATTACCCTTATCGTTATCGGCGGGATGGGCAGCCTGCCGGGTACGGTTGTGGGCGGGCTTATCCTGGGTGTCAGTGAGAGCGTGCTAGCCCTTTTCTTTGGCTCACAGATGGGTATAATACTTCCGCTAATCCTCGTCATCGCTTTCCTCATATTCCGACCGAAAGGACTCTTTGGCCATGACTAGGCAAAAGCTAACCAAAACTCTGGTCATGGCGGCACTGCTGTTGCTCGTTTGCTTGCTACCCTGGATTGTGAGCAATGTTTACTGGAGACACATATTTATTTTAATTGCCATATTTATTCTGTTAACAGCGAGCTTGCGTGCCATCTATCTTACCGGCGAGGTGTCCCTGGGCACTTCCGGCTTTATGCTCCTGGGGGGTTATGCATCTGCCATACTCGCCGCAAAACTGGGGCTTTCCCCCTGGTTGGCCATGCTCAGCGGTGGCTTGTTCGCCGCGGCGGTTGCGGCGGCAGTGGCTTATCCCTTTTTCCGGATCAAGGGGATATACTTTGTCATCGCCACGCTTCTCCTAGCCTTTGTCTTCCTGTATCTTGCCGGTTGGCTGCAAGGTTTGACCGGCGGTTGGCAGGGACTCCGCTTTTTCGAGATTTCACCTCAGCTTACCATCGGACCACTTACTATAGCATTTACCACTAAAACCAATATTGAGTATTACTACCTCA
>CAZGIZ010000030.1:33750-36679 GCA_964526655.1 uncultured Desulfobacteraceae bacterium
GTGCCTTTTTGTTCTCTATCGCATGGAACACTCACGGATAGGTCTTGTCTGGGGCTCGATTAGGGAAGCCGATAACCTGGCCCAGTCAGTGGGGGTCAATATCATGGCGCAGAAGGTATTCATCTTCGTCGTTTCCTGCTTCTTTTGCGGCCTTGCCGGTGCCCTATACGCCTTCCATGTGCATGCCTTATCGCCCACGAGCACCCCCGCGAATGTATTCCACTTCTTTACCTCCGTTTACTGCCTCATGTACATGGTAGTGGGCGGGGAAGGTAGCTTCTTTGGAGCCTTTATCGGTACTATCTTGTTCATGTTACTCCGGGAGTTTTCCCGGGGGTTGGAAGCGTACTGGCCTTTAGTCTGCGGGGCATTACTGATACTCATCATTTTTTTCATGCCTGAAGGATTAATTAGAATAGGTGACTACATTACGACGTGGTATAGAAAGATAGCGGGGCGTTTCCCCAAAAAGGCCTTATCAAGTAAAAGGTAGCTTCAACCATAGAGTAGATTCTATGGCAGTGTTAACTGCTTTGGGATAAAAAAATTATATTATTATTTGGTGAAGGGAGGTGGTGAGCGGCCCACAATACATACGTTTCTCTTCAGGTGAGGTTGCACAAATAAAATTTTAATTAGCAGGAGTGACGAAAATGAAAAAACAGTATTGATTCTTTTGTTGATTGTAGCACTCGCGGTTTTACCTGTATTTGGTACCGCACTGGCGGCGGAAAAAACGCTGGTAATCGGTGGGATCGCCTTTCTTACCGGCCCTGCTGCCGCAGGTGGAATGGCCTGTAAAACGGGATGGGAGCTTGCCGTCGCTAAGTACAACGATGCCGGTGGCTTGAAGATCGGCAACGATATGTACAAGATTAAGCTGATCGTAGAAGATGACGCGATGAGCCTCGACCAGGCATGCACGGCGGCGACGAAGCTGATTCAAAGGGATGGGGCCAAATTTATCATCGGACCACTTGTTGATGCCTTTAAGAATGCGATTTATCCCATTACCAGTCAGGCGGGGATATTGCTGGCCGATGTTGATACCTGAAATGCCTCCCGGCAAATAACCTATGAAGGTAATACCGATGTATCGAAGGATAGGCCGCTCTATATTCGGGCTCACTGGGCAAATGATGAAATCACTCCCTATCTCCTTGATTATCTGAAAGCCCACTACCCGAAGGCGAAAAAGATAGCCGTTTGTGGCGTTACCGAATCGTGCACGGTGGGAATCTATAATTGGCTTAAGGGTACGCTTGCCAATAAGGGCCTCGAGAGGGTGGGAGCATTGGAACAGATTGCACCGGACTGCTCGGACTACATTCCCCCAGTGACTCGTATGTTGTCCGCCAAGCCGGATGCCATATTTGTAGCGGTTTCAACACCGATGACGTGGGGCTTTGTCGCCAAGGCAGCCCGTGATCTTGGATTCAAGGGCCCCGTATTCTGCGCCACGCACCTGGACGTTAACTTTGCCAATACGATTGGCGGTGGTCACGGCACCGACTTATTCGGGGCAGGTATCACACTGACCGATATGGACCCCCTGTCCAAAGAAATGAAAGATGCCCATAAGTCATATATATCGCATGGCTACGCCGCGAAAGACGAGATAGCGGATGTCTATTTGGTAGGCTATAATGGTCTCTGGGTACTGCTGCAGGCCATAGAGAAAGCCCAGAGCCTGGACGCAGCCACTGTAGTGAAGACCTACGAGGGTCTGACCAAAAAGGGAGACCTGGAGACTCTCTGGGGTAATACCTCTGATGGCGGGGGTGCCTACGTTGGCGGGTTGAAGTCTACCGGTGTCAACCGGGTTCTGTGTGAACCTTACTGGATTGATGCCTGTATGAATGGCGTTGCCAAGAATGTGGAAAATATTTTTGTAAATGTTCCTTAATCTTACTGTCTCAACGGTGGTAAGCCAACGAAGAGGAGGCATGCACCCTTCGACGCTCGAGTGGTGGATGATGTATCTGAGCCGATTAAAGGGGTGCATGCCCAACGTCGAACTGTGCGGTGTGCCTTTCACATCCGCGCCAGTGACAGGTTATGGATGGCGGGCTGTATATTCATCTAACAGCCTGCGAATCATTTTTTGATACTGAGTATTGTATTTTTTTGCTTCATTTTTAAAAAAATCCACACTTGCTTTGCTTAAAGCAATAGTGACTTTAACGGTTTCGTCCTTTAAAACCAGTTCTTCAGGTGAAGGCAGGAAGTCAGAGACAACCTTCACTTTTCCCATAGGTTCATCTGTGTATTTTATTTTCTTTTTCATATATTTTCTTGCCTTTCCGCCAATATCCGGCACCAATGATTCTTATTTTATTATTTCTGTATGTAAATCTTACGGTCATGATTCCGTCGGAGACTCTGCCAAGACAATAAAATCGTTTCTCATCCTCGCCATGTTCCAGATCCTCTAAAATAATACGATTAGGGTCCAGAAAGGCAAGCTGAGCCATGGCAAAAGAGACGCCATGTTTCTTTTGATTCAATTCGTCTTTAGCAGAATTCCACTCGAAATCAGATCGTTTTTCCATTGGCTTAAGATATGACAGATTAAGATATGTGTCAATATATTTATATGGCTAATTATATGGTTTTTGATCCATAATGTGGCGTTGACCCGTGGCACGATTTTGCAGTGCCGCAGGCACATGCAAGGAAGTGACATCGGTGTCGAATGGCCTGGTTGGCGCTGCTTTAGCGGCGCCTGCCAGGACATTGCACCGATAGGGGCAACGCCACATTGGCGGCGACGCAGTCGGCGCCAACCAGTGATTGAGCAATTTCTGGATAACATGAGAAATCCTCTCAAAGAAGCGAAGCCGCGTCTTGTGAAATTGGCAATTTTATGATCGGGCAATTTCCATGAAAGCGATTCCTCTCGAAATAAGTATTCTTTATGATGCTTTAT
>CAZGIZ010000031.1:0-36198 GCA_964526655.1 uncultured Desulfobacteraceae bacterium
TCTAATTTTAAGTCATTACTGACCAACGTGGTAGATATCCCCTTGAGAAAAGGGTCATGACCGAGTGCCTGACTTTAAAAATTTAATTGTCCCATGCATATATACCTTTGAACGTTATTAATGGTTTACTTGGTTTAATGGGATGCTTTTATTTTTTCCGCCAACTTTACGGTATCATTCCTGATTTTATCCAGATCCTCTTTGCTGGGCAGGCCCCTGATGTCCCCAAGCCTCCCCAGGGTGCTTGCCTCCTCTTTCCCGTGAAACTCCCCCACCACATACAACTCGTCCAGGACGGTGAAGCCCAGGTGCTCAAAGAACTGACCCGCGCACAACCCTGCCGGGATGGCCTCGCGGATGCCCGTATGGGGACCGGAATAGGTGCAGAAGATCAACGCGTTCTTGCCCGGGACATTGGGCGCCCCCCATTTGACATACCCATTGCCCCGATAGGCGCTGAATTTGTCCCTCAAGTATTTGTCCATGGGCTTTGGGATACCCCAGTAATGGGATGGAAAGCCCAGGCAAACCAGGTCATAGTCAAAAAAGTCGATATCCCCCGCATCTTCCACCCTGGTAAGGGTTACCTGAAGGCCCCCGGCCTCCAGCCCCTCCCGGATCGCCCCTGCCACCTTTTCCGTGTTGCCCGTATTTGACCAGTAGATGATTATCGAATCCATAAAATCCCTCCTATAAACTTTCTATCACTTTTTTCAATTTCGACCGGACCTGCTCCGCTATCTCCTCCAGGTCCCTGTTGCTGATGGCCTGCATGGAGGCCAGGGGATCAACGGCCGCGACCTCTACTTTTCCGTTCCCCAGATCCTGCACTATCACGTTGCAGGGGAGCATAGTCCCTATTTTATCCTCGGCTTTCAGGGCCTTGTACGCAAAGGGCGGGTTGCAGGCCCCCAGGATCCTGTAGTTCTGGAAATCCACATCCAATTTTTTCTTCAACGTGGCCTTCACGTCTATGTCGGTTAAAATCCCGAATCCCCCTTTTTTCAATTCCGCGGTTACCCTTGTGATAACGTCGTCAAATGGGGCCTTGAGGGTTTTACTGAAATAGTAGTCCATCATCTTCCTCCTTTCGCTTACTGTAAATTGCAAATTATTATAGCAAAAGTTTATTCCCTTTCATAATAATGGGAAAGATTTTATTCGATAATTTCAAAAAAAGATATGCGTGGCAAGCAATGTCCGGTTATAATATTGCATAGTAAAATTGGACATTACTGATGCGTGGCGGGATTTTGGCTAAAATTAAGAATTGCATCAACATGTTTTTAAAAAAGAAAGGATAATGGGTGCGGGCAGGGGAGGGTACGGGGTCAATGGGTAAAAGAATTGCATAACAGGGAAAATTTCGGATTTGGTTTCTTAAAAATTTCTTGATTTTTTAAGAATATCCGGTTATTAATAGACATTTAAGGGAGATCAAAGGACCTAATAATATCCTTATTAACCTGTTTTTTAAAGGCGATCGGTTTTTTGATGTCCAGCTAATTTATTAACCTCCAATAATTTTTTTTAAATTAAATTTTGTTTAATACTTGGGACTTGCCGGAAAATAGAAATTTAAATGAGAGTTTAGGTAAGGCATCTGGGTAAGTTAACCGCTTGTGTTGGATGCCTTATTTTGTTTTTATCGAGCCATGAGATACAGTATTCACCTAAAAGATAAACCGCCCATCGACATGGATGAAGAATCCCTTTCAGGTATCGAGGCATTAAAGCACCTCGGCGTTAAAGGACTGGAGAGATTTGCCGCCCTCAAGGTCAACGGCGAGCTCCGGGACCTTGCAGGCCCCGTGGATCCCGTGTCAGAACTTGAGCCTGTCTCCATCGACTCGGAAGAGGGCCTCGAGATATTGAGGCACAGCGCCTCCCATGTAATGGCCGAGGCCGTGAAGAAGCTCTTTCCCGGTGTCCGGGTCACCATCGGCCCGGCCATTGAGAACGGCTTTTACTATGATTTTGATTATGAAAGGCCCCTCAGGGAAGAAGACCTCCCCCTGATCGAAGAGAAGATGCAAGAGATCATAGAGGCGGACCTCCCATTCAAGAGGGAGGAGATGAAAAGCCGTGACGCCATAAATCTCTTCAAGTCGGAGGGTGAAGACTACAAGGTGGAGATCATTGAGGACCTGGCCGCGGATAATGTCTCCCTTTACACCCAGGGCAGTTTCACCGACCTCTGCCGGGGGCCTCATCTGCCCTCCACGGGCAGGATAAAGGCCTTTAAGCTGATCAAGACAGCGGGGGCCTACTGGCGGGGTGATGAAAAACGGGCCATGCTCAGCCGTATCTACGGCGTTGCCTTCAGCGACAGGAAGAGGCTGAAGGAGCACCTCCAGAGGCTGGAAGAGGCCAAAAAGAGGGACCATGTCCGTCTGGGGAAGCAGCTCGATATCTTCAGCACCTATGAAGAGATCGGCGCAGGGATGATCGTCTGGCATCCAAAGGGCGGCATCCTTCGTCACATTATCGAGGAGTTCGAGATCAGGGAGCACCTGAAAAGGGGCTACGAGATAGTCAAGGGGCCCCAGATACTCAAGACAGATCTGTGGGAGAAATCAGGGCATTTTGATAATTACCGCGAGAACATGTACTTTACGGAAATCGACAAGCAGTCTTACGGGATAAAGCCCATGAACTGCCTTTCGCACATGCTCATCTACAGGTCCAGGATAAGGAGCTACCGGGACCTGCCCAAGAGGTACTTTGAGCTGGGACTCGTTCACCGGCACGAGCGGTCCGGCGTGCTCCACGGGCTGGCCAGGGTCAGGGAGTTCACCCAGGATGACGCCCATATCCTGTGCACCCCGGAGCAGCTTGACCAGGAGATAAAGGGGGTCCTCGATTTCGTAAGGGATGTCATGGAAATCTTCCGTTTTGAATATGAACTGGAGATTAGCACCAGGCCGGAAAAGTCCATCGGAACGGATGAGGACTGGGACAGGGCCACAAGGGCGCTTATCAAGGCCATGGATGATAATTCGCTCGAATATCAGATCAACGAGGGGGACGGGGCCTTTTATGGACCCAAGATCGACGTCAAGCTGAAGGACGCCCTGGACAGGAAATGGCAGTGCGCCACAATACAGTGCGATTTTACGTTGCCAGAGAGGTTTGATCTGGTCTATATTGATACGGACGGCCAAAGGCAGCGGCCGGTCATGATTCACAGGGTCATCCTCGGATCCCTTGAGAGGTTTATCGGGGTCCTGATTGAGCAGTACGCGGGCGCCTTTCCTGTCTGGATCGCGCCTGTCCAGGCCTGTATCCTGACAGTCACGGACAGGAACATTGCACATGGCGAAAAGATCCTGAAGGACCTGATGGCGGCTGATATCAGGGCTGAAGGGGATTTCAGGAACGAGAAGCTGGGCCTCAAGGTCAGGGAGGCCCAGTTGCAGAAGATCCCCTATATGCTGATCATAGGTGACAAGGAATCCGATAAGGGAGGTGTGACCCCCAGGTTGAGGGACGGCAGGAATCTGCCGTTTATGACCGGGGGGGAATTTATCAACCTGATTCAGGAAGACTGCAGGCAAAGGAGGTAGAGGCCATAACAAATAAGTTCGACGAAATCAATGTAAATGAGATGATCCGTGCCAGGACAGTGAGGCTGATATCCGAGGATGGAAGCCAGTTAGGCATCATGCCCTTTGAAGAGGCCTTGAACGCCGCGGTGGCGAAGGGGCTGGATCTGGTGGAGGTTGCTTCAAACGCTGATCCGCCCGTGTGCAGGATCATGGATTTTGGAAAATTCAAGTACCAGACCAGCAAAAAAAGTCAGGAGGCACGGAAAAAGGGAAAGTCATTCCAGGTCAAAGAGATCAAATTCAGGCCCCGAACGGATGAACATGACCTTGAATATAAGATCAAGAACCTGAAAAAATTCCTGAGTAAAAAAAACCGGGTAAAACTGACGGTGATGTTCAGGGGCCGCGAGTTCACCTACAAGGATGCGGGCATTGAATTACTGAACAAGATCGCCGAAGAGGTCTCCGAAGATGGCACTGTTGAACAGGAGGCCAAGAATGAGGGACGCAATGTGACCATGGTCATCGTCCCGAAATAGGACCGTCCTTTTTTCTTTATCCAGCGAAAAAATAGGGATCGACCAGATATTAATGCTCTGGAGCAATGGAGTGTCAGATCCTTATATCCCGACCTGATTTAAAATGGATTCAAATGTTATTTTATACCAATGGAGGTTATAGATGCCGAAGATGAAGACTAACCGTGGAGCGGCAAAGAGGTTCAAGACCACGGGATCAGGAAAAATTGTGAGAAACAAGGCCTTCTCAAGTCACATACTTACAAAAAAGAGCACCAAGAGAAAAAGGAATTTGAGAAAATCAAGCCTTGTCGATTCATCGGACCTGAGGAATGTGCATAGGTTGATACCCTACAAATAGGGCCTGTTGTCGTCACAATGAACCGCCCTGGATCAGGGTATATAGGGAAAACAGCCACCCGGTGTCCGGCCTCGTAAGGGGAAACTGGGACAGGCCGCGGCGGCTAAACCATATGATTAATACATGAATAAAAAGAGGTCTTACAGATGCCAAGAGTAAAAAGAGGATTCAAGGCAAGGCACAGGAGAAAGAAGATCCTGAAAGAGGCAAAGGGTTTCAGGGGCGGGCACAGTAAGCTTTTCAAGACTGCAACCATTACCCTCAACAGGGCAAGGAAGTACGCCTACAGGGACAGAAGAAACAGGAAGAGGGATTTTCGAAGGCTCTGGATCATCAGGATTAACGCAGCGGCGAGAGAAAACGGCATGTCATACAGCGCCCTGATGGGCGGCCTTAACAGGGCCGGGATAGAGCTTGACAGAAAAGTGCTCGCGGATATGGCCGTGAATGACCCGGTCGCCTTTTCAAAGTTGGCGAATGCTGCGAAATGAAGGAAGAGCTTCTAAAGATAAAAGAAGAGGCGCATGAAGATCTTAGGACGATCAGGGATCCCTCGGGCCTGGAAAAATTCAGGGTCGCCTATTTAGGGAAAAAGGGCCGGCTGACCGCGGCGATGAAGAGGCTGGGAGAGCTACCTGATAAAGACCGGCCCGAGATAGGCAAACTGGCAAACAGGATAAAGGCCGAACTGTCACGCCTCCTTAATGAGGCCCGTGAGGCAATAGGATCGGGAGAAGGGGGTGAAAAGAGGTCCCTTGACGTCACCCTGCCGGGCCGGGAGCCGGCCCGGGGCCACCTGCATCCCATCAATCAGGTCAACAGGGAGATCTGCCGCATCTTTGTCAGGATGGGATACAGCATCGCCACCGGTCCTAACGTGGAACTGGACTACTACAATTTTGAGGCCCTAAATTTCCCCAAGGATCACCCCGCCAGAGACATGCAGGACACCTTTTACGTCTCCGATGGAATCGTCCTCAGGACCCACACCTCTCCCATGCAGGTCCGGGTAATGGAGAGCCAGCCGCCCCCTGTCAGTATCATAGCGCCGGGTAAGGTCTACAGGAGCGATTCTGACGTCTCCCACACACCCATGTTCCACCAGGTGGAGGGAATCCTGGTGGACAGGGGCGTAACCTTCGGGGACCTCAAGGGGACACTCACCAGCTTTGTCCATCAGATGTTCGGCAGGGATACATCCCTTCGATTCAGGCCCAGCTTTTTCCCCTTCACGGAGCCTAGTGCAGAGGTGGATATTCAGTGCGTTATATGCAGGGGGGAAGGCTGCAGGACCTGCTCCAATACGGGATGGATCGAGATTTTAGGCTCGGGCATGGTGGATCCCGCGGTCTATGGATTTGTGGGATATGATCCCGAAATCTATTCTGGCTTTGCCTTTGGCATGGGGGTCGAGAGGATCGCAATGCTCAAATACGGCATAGACGACATCCAGCTCTTTTTCAGGAACGACATGCGTTTTTTAAGACAGTTTTGATTTCACTGCAGGAAACCCTCGTTATGCGGGAGTAAAAAACAGATATCATGCAATAGTAGTCATTGTCCATCCTCCGTAGTAGTGCTAATGCAGACACCGTCGGCCATAGCCTATGGCGTCGGACGAGGACGAGCTCCGGTCAGGTTCTTTTTTTCAAGCCCTATCTATTAGCCAAGGTGGCGGTTCCCGCAGATGGAAGGGTTCAAGAGGACAGGTCATTTCATCTAAAAGGGACATTCTGCCAAGGGTTTTGTGGCGTGAACCCTCCCATCTGCAGAAACGTCATAGTCTGGTGGAACTCTTTTTGAGATAGGGCTTGAAAAAAAGAACCCAACCTTTGCTGACGAAAGCCTTAGTTAGAATTGTGTAATGAGGCCGCTTAATAAATATTTTATGATATATCCCATCCGGACATTACTGCATAATAGAGAGAAAATATGCGAATTAGTTTAAACTGGCTGAAAGACTATGTGGATATTGATCTGCCGGTACGCGACCTGGCTCACCTCCTGACCATGGCCGGGCTCGAGGTGGAAGGGATTGAACCCATTGCCGGGTCTCTTAAGAAGGTTGTGGCGGCGAAGATCATTGCCGTTGAAAAACATCCCAGGGCCGACCGGCTCTTTATATGCCGCATGGACGCTGGCTCCGGTGAGACCCAGGTTGTCTGCGGGGCCCCCAATGTCAGGAAAGGTGCGATTGTACCCATGGCCCTGCCAGGCGCCAGGCTTCCCAACGGAATTGTGGTCAAGGCGGGCCGATTCAGGGGTGAAAAATCCTCGGGTATGCTCCTGGCGGAGGATGAGCTCGGACTCACGGACGACCATTCGGGCATTATGATTCTCCCAGAGGGACTTGAACCTGGCATTGATCTCTCAGATGCCATGAACCTGGAGGACACTGCCCTTGATATCAGCCTTACCCCTAACCGTCCCGACTGCGCCTCGATCATCGGCATCGCGAGAGAGGTCGCCGCATTGACCGGCAAGAGGTTGAAGATGCCACCCATAGCATATGAAGAGACCGGTCCGCCTATTGGCGACCTCGTAGGCATCGCCATAGAGGATGTCAAGGGATGCCCCAGGTACGCAGCGGGCCTGATCCGGGGAGTCAAGCTGGGACCTTCCCCCTTCTGGCTCAGGTATCGTCTCCATGTATCGGGAATAAGGGCGATCAATAATGTCGTCGATGTGACCAACTACGTGCTGCTGGAATTGGGCCAGCCCCTCCACTCCTTTGATTTCGACCGGCTCAAGGGACACCTGATTGTCGTTTCCAGGGCAGGGGACGGGGAGACCTTTTCCACCCTGGACGGCCAGACCCATACCCTGAACAGGGAGCATCTCATGATCCGGGACGGGGAAAGGGCTGTCGCCCTCGCAGGGATCATGGGGGGGCTGAATTCCGAGATATTTGCGGGCTCCAGAAATGTCCTCATTGAGAGCGCCTTTTTCGATCCCGTGACCATCAGGAGGGGATCCAAGGCCCTTGGCATGTCAACAGAGGCCTCCTACCGCTTTGAAAGGGGCATAGACATAGGCGGGGCGGAAAGGGCCTTGAGACGCTCACTGATGCTTATCTCGGACCTGGCGGGGGGAGAGGTAAGCAAAGGGATCCTGGACAACTATCCGGCGCCCCATGAACCGCTTGTCATTGAGCTCAGGGTTGACAGGGCAAACCAGTTCTTAGGGACCTCCCTTTCAAGGGAGGGCATATCATCATGCCTCAGTTCCCTTGAGATGACGGTCGAGGAGAAGGATGAGAAGACCCTCCGGGTAGCAGTTCCCACCTTCCGGGTCGATATCACCCGGGAAGTGGACCTTGTCGAAGAGGTGGCCAGGCTGGAAGGATACGACAGGATACCTGTTACCTACCCCATAGTGAGGCCCTCGGAGAAAGCTGATCCGCCTGAAATCGCGCTCCGGGATCAGGTGAGCGAGATCATGGCCGGCCTTGGTTTCAGCGAGATCATCACCTACAGCTTTATCTCCCCTGATTCCGCCGACCTCCTGGGGGCGGAAGGGGACAGCCGCCTCCGGTCCTTTGTGACGCTCCAAAATCCCCTTTCCACGGAGCAGTCGGTCATGAGGACGTCCCTGATTCCCGGTCTCCTTGGGACCGTAAAAGAGAACATCGCACATGGCGAGGCCGACCTGAAACTCTTTGAATGGGGCAATATATTTATAAACAGGGGCCCTGGGGAACTGCCCAGTGAAGAACCCTGTCTTGCAGCAATAATGACGGGTCTTTTTAATCCTGAGACCTGGCATAGCAGGGCCAGGAAAGTGGATTTTTATGATATCAAGGGCACTGTCGAGGTCCTCCTTAACTCCCTCGGCCTGAAGGGGGTGAGCTTTCAGGGGCAGAAACCCGCTCCCGGCTATCACCCGGAGCTCTCCTGCCGGATCCTGGTTTCTGATTCATATCTGGGAAATATCGGCCAGATTGACCCTGATGTCATGGGGAGATATGATATAAGGGCGGAAAGCGCCTTCCTTTTTGAGATTGATCTTTCGGCCCTCCTGGAAGGCATGGGCAAGAGATCGGTCAGATTTGAATCCTTTTCAAGGTTCCCGGCCGTGTTCAGGGATCTTTCCATAATTGTGGAAAGGGAAACGGAGAGCCGCCGGATCATGGAAATCATAGAGATGGGAGGAAAGGGCCTCGTCGAATCGATCAGCATCTTCGGCCTCTACGAGGGGCCTGGGATAGGTCAGTCCGAAAAGGCCTTAAACTTCAGGGTCTGTTACAGGTCAAAGGAAGGCACCCTGGACGGCAAACAGGTGAACCGGCTCCATGAGACTATTATCAAAAACATAATTAGGGAGACGGGCGGGAGACTCAGGGAGGGTTGAGGACACCATGGAAATCCCCGATGAAAAGCGTTATTTCCGTATCGGTGAAGTGAGCCGAATCATCGGAGTGGAGCCCTATGTCCTGAGGTACTGGGAGAGCGAGTTCCCCCAGATCAGGCCCGGCCGTGCCGATTCAAACCAGAGGACCTACCAGAAGAAGGACCTGGAGACGATCATGGAGATAAAGAGGCTCCTTTACGAAGAGAAGCTTACCATCGAAGGGGCCAGAAAGAGGCTGAAAAGCCTATCCAAGGCCGACTCTCCGGACCCGGAGGCCCTCTTGAGAGACCTCAAGGCGGAGCTGAAGGAGGTCGTCAGGCTCCTGGAATAGCAATCTCCTTTACAATTTAACAAATCCCATATTGAACTTCAGAATTGAGCTCTGTCCCTGCGGGATATTGAGCGGCAGATTGAAGAGGAGGCTCGTCCCCTGGTATGTGTGTTCAAAGCCCTCTTCATTCTTGGATACCGTCATGAGGGGAAAAAACCAGACGGACAGAGGGCTTGAAAAGTTAAAGGAGAACTTTAACCCGTCCGCCTTGTTTATTAGTTCAAAGAGGGCAAGGTTGTCCTCCGATCCCGTTTCCCTGACCTCCCTCCTGCGGCCCGATTCAGGCGCAAAATAGTACCTCTCAGGGTCCTGGTCGGAATAGAGGTTCAGGTTAAACTCGCACCCGAAAACCGTGGACAAAGTACCGGGACCCTGGTTCTCGAACAGGTAATCAATGAGGACATGGGAGTTCCCCTGCAGTTGAATCTCCTTTTTGAGGATGAGCGGCGATTCGCCGACAATTCCCTTTCTGGACATGCTTACCAGCGCCCCTTCGGGGGTGACAGGGCCCTGCTCCACCCCGTATCTTCCTGTGACAAAATCCCCATGCTCGTGATAGTCATTTGCTGCATAGCCATTAATGGTTGTTTCCGGCCCTAAGAAGTGGTCGAGGAGGGAGATCCTCGTGTAGGTGTCGTAAATCAGGAGACTTGCAAGGTCTTCATCGCCTGATTTTGACATGTCGTGGATTGAAGGTATGCCTTCTCTGTCATGGCCCTGGCCGGTTCCCGTGCTGTTCCTGACTTCATGATGATAGGCCTCGGCCCTTCTTGTAAGGGTGTCGCATAGATTCATTCTGGACGGGATATGACAGATCTCAAACAGGCCGCCCCCCCTTGCCGGGGCCAGGCCCAGGCTCAGATCGGGGCCCCATAACAGGACCTCCTCGTGCCCGTCCTTGTCCAGATCGGTCAGGAGCATATTGATTTTATTCCCGTCATCCCTTATCAGGCATTCCTGGGCCCTGATAAGGTTCTCATATATGGCGCGTCTCAGGTGACCGAGATACAATCCCCCGAAGACCCCATGCCAGTAGGCGCAGTTGCACTGGGCCCTCCAGAGGTGCTCCCTGGCCTCCCCATTATCAGCGGACTTATCGCTGATGAAGAGCATCTTTTTATGCATCCGGTTGGATTCGTCATATTTCACCAGGAAATTGTCCCATACGCCCCCGCGAACAAAGGGCCGCCATTCGTCCCACCGGCCCTCATTCTTGAGGGTCTTTATTATCTCTTCAAGGGTGTGGGCCCGTTCAGGGGGCAGGGCCCATTCGGTCATCTCCTCATAGGAGGCCTGGGGAAGGTAGAGACGGCCCAGGGGGCTGCTTGCTGAGACAAAGTCTCCTGGCAACTCCGTCTGTAGCCAATCACTGTTTTCTTCAATGGCGGAAAGGAACCTTTCAAGCCATCCCTTTTCAATAACCCACTCGTAGGTGCCCGGCCACAGGCCGAATTTTTCGCCGTCGTCTCCATAGACCGCCAGCTCGTTCCCCATCTCCGCCTGGGTCCTGAGGTGGTTGATCACATCCTCCACGGGTTTGAAGGGAATGAGATATCGCATCACCATGGGCGTGGCCAGGAGATTCATGGTAAAACCCTCTTTCTCCGTGATGTGGACACCGTATATCTCATGGGGCCTGAGCCCCGCGTAGTAGAGGTGGGTATCGTCAACGATCGTGTAGCTCATTCCCGTGCCCTCAAGGATCTTGGGGAGGCCCGGATCCCATACCCGTTCCGCCAGCCAGAAACCTGTCGGCCTCTGCCCGAATCTTCTTGAAATGTAATCATTCATCATCAGGACCTGTCCCTTCGCGTCCCTGACCGGTATGGTGGCGAGCAGGGGTTCAAAAAACCCTCCCGAGAGCATCTCTATCTGGCCCCTCTCCACCATGGCGGCCAGGAGGTCCAGACCCCCGGACCTGTTCTGTTCCATCCATTCCAGCAGCGGCCCTGAAAAATGGATTCCCACCTTGACGGAAGGATGGTCATTAAGGAGATTGAGTATGGGGAGATAGCACCTTGAAAGGCCCATTCTGAATACGTGGTCAAAATTGCCCACAGGCTGATGACAGTGAATTACCATGATAAGTTTCAGCATATTAGTCTTCTCCGGCCGTAAAGCCCAGCACGAGCCTCGATTTCTTGAACAGGGTGAGTGTCTCGGGGCTTAGGGATTTTTTGAATTTGCGGTCCTTAAGGAGATCGTAATAGAGGTTCTGGCACTCCCAGAGATCAGGTTCAATCTTGAGCTTCCTGGTCAGATCCAGGAAGCTTATTATGTTTTTCAGATGTATGCCCTCCCTAAACAGGGCAAAGTAATTGATCTGACGCCTTAAAAAGTCCTGTCCCTTTGAATCCCTATAGGGGTCTTCGCAATAGACGGTCTCGCACAGGGATGACAACCGCCTGAGCCCATCCCAGTCCATTTCACTGGCTTCGTCCTCAGACGAGGTGATATCCCTGAGTTTATCAAAAAACATTAAACGAAAGATATTTTTCAGGGGGTCCGTAGCGGTCTCCCCGGTCTCCTCGATCAGGTTCACCGCCTCCTGGATGGCGGCTTCATGGGCCTCTATGGAATCCTTGATTATCAGTCGATTGAGGGCCTCGGCAAGGCTGCCGATTATATATTTGCGGCCGTCGGGGATGAGATCCTTGAGGGAGAACCTCTGAAACTGAGGGGCATACCTTGAAAAGAGGTCAACAAGGTCTTCATGGGGTGATTTACCGACGCCTGCCTGAATCTCATCCGCAACCTGGTCCAGGTCGCGGGACAGTCCCTCGCCTACCAGGCAGCCCAGCTCGGTTCCATCCCTGCGGACAGCCATGTATGTCTTAATGGACTTTTTTCCGGTCCTTTTTTCGACCACCTTTACCTCCCCCAGGTTGGCAAAAATTCCCTTTTCCCTGAACCTCCTTTCCCTGAGGGGAAGGGCCATGGCGGGCAGCGGGTAGTCGCCATGCTCCTCATCCTGGATTAGGGAGATTATGGCATAGTGCGCCGCCGCAAGGTCGGGGCCTATGGCTGAGGGCACGACCAGGTCCTGGTAGATCTTGCCTCCATTGCCAAAATCGGGATCATTGCTCAGGGCCCTGGTCAGGTATTCCATGAGACCCGCTTCCAGGTCGCCGGTTGCAAATTCTTTGACCAGGGCCATTGCCCTGGCGGCATACATGAGGACCTGCCTGGCCTCAAGGCCGGAGATGTCGTCGAAAAACCACCCGCAGCTCGTGAACATATAAAGGGACATTCGCTGAGATTCCAGGAGCTTAAATATCTCCACCCTCTCATCCCCTTTGAGACGCCTCAGGCATTGACGCTTTAGGAAGGCCTCCTTTTCATCCTCTGAATCCTGCAGGAGGACATTGATGTAATCATCCCTTGCCTGCCAGGGGTCCCTTAAGATTCCGGCCGCGCGGTCCTGGAACAGGGAGGACAATTGGGCCGAGAGCCAGTCCATTCCCTCCCTCAGGGGTGTCCTCCAGGCCTGATTCCATTCAGGATTCCTGCCCACGCTGCACCCGCAGTCGGAACGCCACCTTTCAACCCCGTGGGCGCAGCTCCAGGAGCTGTTCTCAAATAGCTTTACCTCCTTTTCAGGGGGAAAGAGTTCAAGAAAAAGGCCGTAATTGATTAATTTAATATGGTTTTTTTTCTCCACATGGTCAAAAAGCCATGTCAGCGCCATTTCACCGAACTTAAAATGGTGCCCGTAGGATTCACCGTCAGTCGCTACATTGACAAGGCAGGGCCCGTCCTGATGCCCTTCAAATATATTTTCGATGCGATCGAGGAGGTCCGCGGCCGACCCGAGGATCTTTTCATAGGCAATGGCGCGGGAGAGGGGCCCGTCATAGAAGAAGACGTCGATATACCTGTCGCCCCTGTCATTCAGCAGGACCCTGTAGGGACGGGTCGGGTCAATGCGTCCTTCTGACACATCCTGCCAGTAATCTGGACTGTCGGTCTTTGACGGGCCGGCGCCGGGGGCGGATTTTGTAGCCCGGGCCATTGGGCGAACGGATCGGGCCTGGGTGGGGGAAAGGATTGTGAATTTCACCCCCTCACGGGACATCAGGTCCAGGGTCTCCATGTCAACGGCGGTCTCGGCCAGCCACATCCCTTCGGCTTCACGGCCGAAGCGGTGCCTGAAATCGGCCAGTCCCCAGCGGATCTGGGTAAGCTTGTCCCTGGATGAGGCAAGGGGCATGATGATATGGTTGTAGACCTGTGCGATGGCGTTTCCATGGCCCTGGTACCTGGCCGCTCCGGCCCTGTCGGCATCAAGGATCTGGGAGTAGATCCATGGGTGGGAATCTTCAAGCCAGCTAAGGAGTGTGGGTCCGAAATTGAAACTCATATACTCGTAATTATTGATGAGATCAAGGATTCGGCCCTCCTTGCCATGCAGGCGGCCCCTGGTATTTGGGCCGTAACATTCACGCGTAATCCGTTCATTCCAGTCGTGGTATGGCCTTGCGGATTCTTGATACTGGATGAATTCAAGCCATGGATTCTCGCGCGGGGGCTGGTAAAAATGTCCATGGATGCATAGATATCTGTCTGTTTCGCCCTTTTTTAAACCCATAAAATCCGATCCATTCTAAGATTTATATGATTGATGTGTTTTACTGTTAAATTAGTATCATACTAAGATTTTGCTCCGCTTCCAACCTCCGCAGCGAGGCTACTGCGGAGGAAGGGTCGCACCGCAATTGGAAAGATGGAATAATGGAACAATCGATTAATGCCTGTCGCAGGCAGAGGCCCAACATTCCAATATTCCATAATTCTAGGTTCCTTTATTCGGGCAACGGCCTTCAATCCAATTCAATGGTCTTTTAACGGCCCTCAGCGTTTATTTTGGACAGGTTTGAGGCAATAAATTATTTGAGACATATTTGTCGATACTTTTGATATCCCTGGTATATAAATAAGTGCAGACTGGTTTATGAGCAATTAATATGCCAAAAAATGGTTTATCAAGATAATATTACCGGGAGTTCCTATCTATTTTCAACTCTAAAAGGGATCAAAAGCAATACAAATTTTTGTTATCATTTATAAGTATGGACATCTCCTTTGCAGGGGAGTTAAAAAATGTTAAGAAATAAGGTATCATATGTGAGGGACCCTGGATTTTACCATATAACAATCGGAGGTATTTCGTATTATGCTGACAAAGACCCAGCTCGAAAGATACGCGGACGTGCTCCTTTGGGGGCTCAGGACTGCCAGGACCAAAAAATACACAAAGGATGACAATATACTGATCCGCTATGATCTTGCAGCTATCAAACTGGCCGAGATCCTCCAGGCAAGGATCCTGGCTCTGGGAATGAATCCCATTCTGCGCATGGGCAGCAGTCCCGTGATGGACAGAAATTTTTTTGAGAGGGCCAATGACAGACAGTTGAAATTCCAGCCCCCAGGAGAAAAGGAGCTTTACGAGAATCTGAACGGGAGCATATTCCTTCATGCCCCTGAATCCATAACGCACCTGAGGCACATTGATCCCACAAGAATAGGAAAGGCGGCCCTTGCAAGGAAGCCCTTGCGCGATATACTGTGGAAGAGAGAAGATCAGGGCGCCTTTGGATGGACCCTGTGCATGCTGCCCACCCAGGAGCTTGCGAAACAGGCAAGGCTTTCAATGAAGGAATACGCCTCCCAGGTGGTCAAGGCCTGCTATCTTGATAATAAGGAACCCGTAAGGGAATGGAAAAAAATTTACAAGGCCGCCATGTCCATAAAGAAATGGATCAACAAAATGGATGTCAAATACTATCACATAGAGTCCGAAAACATGGACCTGATAATCGCTCCTGGAAAGAGGAGGAGGTGGCTCGGGGTCTCCGGGCATAACATCCCCAGCTTTGAGATATTTCTCTCCCCTGACTGGAGGGGAACGAAAGGAGTCTATTACGCCAACCAGCCGTCCTTCAGGGATGGTAACTATGTCGAAGGTGTAAGGCTTGAATTTAACAAGGGAAAGGCGGAAACAATAGAGGCGAAAAAGGGTAGGGATTTCGTAATCAAGCAAGTGGCGATAGACAAGGGGGCCAGCAGGGTGGGGGAGTTTTCCCTGACGGACAAACGTTTCTCCAAGATAAACAGATTTATGGCAAACACCCTCTATGATGAGAACTACGGGGGCCGTTACGGGAACTGCCATCTGGCCCTGGGAATGTCCTATTCAGACACCTATGACGGCGATCCCTCGGAGCTTACCAGGGAGATGAAGAGGAGGCTGGGTTTCAATGATTCGGCGCTTCACTGGGACCTTGTCAATACGGAGAACAAGACAGTAACCGCCCACCTCCGATCAGGGGGCAGGGTGGTCATGTACGAGGACGGGATGTTTAAATATTAAATAGGGTACAAGGCATAAGGTTCAAGGTCTTAGGTAAAAACAAAACCCAAATAATTTAAACCCTTTAACCTTAGACCTTGGACCTTAAACCTTATTAATATGATATACTGGTTACTGGCACAATTAACGATCCTGTTGCACCTCTTCTGGATCATTTTTCTTATATTCGGAATTATTTTTGTAATGAAAATGCCGAGGCTCGCTTACATTCATCTGGCGGGACTTCTTTTTACAATCCTCTCAAACCTGTCTGGATGGTACTGCCCCTTAACTTACCTGGAAAATTACCTTCATCTCCTGAGCGGTTCCGGGGCAAGATACACAGGAGGTTTTATCTATAGTTACCTTGAAAGAATCATTTATCCCGACCTGCCCGAGGCTTACTTAAGGGTCCTTTCAATCTCCTTTGTCATGGCCTATGTGGTTCTTTATGTCCACCTCGCAAAGAGATATCGAGTAATGGACCGCCTCAAGATTATAAGATGAAAGGATAGCCAAAAAAAACCCGCGGACCCCATTGCGGGCCCCGCGGGCCTATTATCATGATATTATTATCAATGTTTACTGTTTACCGATAATCAAAGCTTAAAGTTAGGCTGATAAATTGACATGGAAACGAGTAACCCTTTATATGGTGGCTTCCCCTGATGCCGTTATTCTCCACGGGTAGATCTCTTCTTTTTTATGTAATATGGAGATTCCCGTTAGAAAAGATGCACGATCATCCGAGAAGCTCTTTTTAGTACCATCCAAGACTCCCTGTTTTTAATATTAACCCTTGGAGGCCAATGGTCGCAAAGGATCTCGACCGTCCGGTGGTTTAGGTGATTGCGTTGAAGTCGGACGGCACTAATTTTACCACTCAAGTTTTAAAAGATCATGTCTTCTTAGCCGGCTCATAATCTCTATCGGCATCCAGCCTGAAAACTTTAGCCTTTTTTAGCCTGTCTCTAAATTAATTCATAAATCGCGATTGTAAAGGGGGTCCTATTTTTTTTATGGCCATCATGATTGTGTTTTAAGTTTTTCCAATTCTTCCTCAACTTTCTTTAAGTTATCCTTTAACTTGTCAATCAGGCTGGAATCTGGATATTTATCAATCAGTTGTTCAAGTATTTTGTGGGAGGAAAGGAGCAATTCCTCTTTCTTCTTGGGGTCATCCGACCTTTTTGCCATCAGGAAGATCTGGGCCGCCCTGTACCTATCACGGTTGATGATATTTTCAATTGCCAGATCTCTGATCCTCTTTGCTTCTGGATTCTTATCCTGCCCTTCAACGGAATCAAGTTTCTTTATGGCCTCCTCATAATTCTCCTCTTCAATTAACCGGTTTGCCGCCTCCATGCCTTCTTTTTCATGGGATAGCTTTTCGTTGTGCCGCTCTTCGGCGAGTTCAACACTTTTTAGGGCCTGGTCTATTGTCTCAAGCTCCGGCCCTTCCTCCACCCTTAATCTCCATCTGATCAATAGAAGCCTGGCCTCGGTAAATTTCCCTTTCTCGACCAGCCCGTCCACCTCTTTGAGAATTTCTTCGGTCCGGGCTTTTTTATCCTGACCCGTGCCTTCTGATGCCTCCCCTGCAGTTCCTTGCATTATTTCAGGTAGGGCTATTCCACCCTCCTTTTTATTGACCGCCAGTCTCGCCTTTTTAAGAATGGCCTCCCTTTCATCCAGATTATCGACCAGTTTCTCGTATATCTCCATGGCCTTTTCCCTGTTCCCCATATCGAGTTGCCATTCAATCATATCAGCCCTGAGATTTATGAGATCCGGTCTCCCTTCCATCTCCTGGGCTATCCTCATTCCGATGTTCAGGGCCTCTTCGGCCATGTTGTTTTTTGCCAGGGATACGGCGAAGAGCAGGCCCACATCAGGGGTAAGGGAATCCGGGCCAAAGGCCGCCTCCAGTTCAACGCATTGGGCTATGACCCTCTTATAATCTCCGGACATATAGCTGTCCTGAATCTTCCTCCTCCTTGTATTAAAATCCAAGATGGCCTGCGAAAACAACTGTTCTTTGCTTGGGCCCCTTTTCAGGAAATAGGCCTCATCAAACCTGCCCATGCCCTGAATAAGTATCCGGATCACTTTTTGATAATCCTTGTCCGTCATATCAGGCTGTATGGATGCCCTTATCTTCCTGAAATCATTCAGCAGGCCCTGGCATACCTTCCGCTTTTCTTCAGTGTCCGCGTTTTTGAGGATATCTTCGAGGACAGATATCCGCTTGTCCAGATCATTAATGATTTCAGCGGGCATGACAGGAGGCCTTAACACCTCGGGTTCGTGCACTATGGTCTCAATTTTCTTTCCCGGTAGGCAGCCTGAGAAAAGGGCCATAGGCGCAAATACCAGTATGAGAATTATTAATTTTAGTCTATTTATCATTATTTACTCCCGCCCAGGGCTGAAAGAGTCTCTTGGGGACTATGCGGGCACCGTTCCTGTCCAGGTCAGAATAGATCGTCACACCGGGTTCAGAATCCGTCTCCTTTTCAGGTATGGGGAGCCCCGTTACAGGGGATATTTTCACAGGATCCAGTCCCTCAAGGACCGGGGCCGCGGCCTGGGCGCCGAATATCAGATCAGCCTCCTGGAGGCCGTGTCTGTATCCCCCGCTGTTGACTACCGCGTCCGAGGTTTCTATCCAGAGGGGCAGGGCACCGGATGCGCCATACACGGTGAAGTGTCTCCCCTTCATGGAACGATTGTCATCGTATCCCACATAGCTTGCGATCACATAGCCTTCATCCAGGTCAAACCCGCCGGTTTCGGTCTTCATCCCTGGAACGAAGCCCACAAAGCTGGAATTGGTAAAACGATTGGCCGTGCCTGTCTTTCCAAAGAGGGGAATCGGGATGTCCATCCTCCCGTTCTCGAACTCCATGGATAATTGGACAGCGCCTTTTGCCGCTCTACCAGTCCCGTTTTCCATCACCATCCTCAAGATCTCGGCTATTGAGCCTGAAATTTCTTCTTTCAGGACCTTTTTGACCAGGGGCCTGGATTCCCAGATCGTCTCATTGTCCCTGTCCAGGATCTTTGTGATAACCGGCACCATTTCCGGGTCCCATCCCTCGCTCATCAGAAAACGATTGCCCGTTATCATGGTGTCATAGGAAAGGGCCGCCTCCAGGATAGTTATGGAATTCGCCCCGAGGGGAAAGGACAGCACAGGATCAAGCCGCGTGGAGATGCCCATCTCCTTTGCGACACTATTTACATAGAGCAGGTTGACAAGGGTCCTGAAGTCCCTCACCTCTGAAAGGACCTCCATATCATATCTCTTATAGGCAAGCAATTCCTTGTAATTCTGATTCATGCTCGATTGCAGGAGGTCCAGGACTTCAGATGGTATCAGATTGTCAATCCAGACATCCTTTTCGGAAAAGCCCATGGCTTCCTCTGGAATCGGTGCCATCAACAGGCTTTCCGGGTCGCCGAGATCCATTCTCTCCGGGTTCTCGGAAAAGATTATCCTCTGTTTATTATCATTGACCCTTGATAAAAAGAAAAAATTCAGACGCGAGCGGAGCGATTCCTTTGTAATTGTATCGTCTGAATCTTTATATAAATCATATAATTGTCTAAACTCATTAAACCTCTGTTTCATGCTGGAGTTGATGAATCTGAGCCTCTTGAAGCTGAGCCTGGCTATCTGTGACTCATATTCATCGGTCAAGTCCAGTTCAGTCCTGTCTATGTCGTAATGGAGGCGGTCGAGGTTGTCCAGCACGTCTTCATGACCGCTGAAGATCAGATCGGATTTGATATCTCTTTTTGCCTGCTCAAAGGCGGCTTCCATGAGCGCTTCCCGGTCAACAACCACGCCATGCCTGTCCCTGATCCTTTCAACATAGTCCTCGTAGGATTCGCCTTTTTCCCTTGTCAGGCCCAGTCCGCCTGCAACTTCACGAAATTCACTCATATTGAGACGGTCCGTGAGGTGATAGAGGAGGTAGACAGTGGCGAGATTCTCCGATTTTGTGCCGGCCCAGGCCATGGAAACCTTGTCGCTCCTGGGTTCGTGATCAGGCCTTGGCACGTAGAAGGTGTTTTCGAATCGGAAGAGGTCACGCTCGTTGATCAATGGATCCAGGATATTCCACTTCAGCCGCAGCGCCGCCGTATAGACGAGGGGTTTAAAGATCGAGCCTAACTGTCTCTTGGCGTCCGCGGCCCGGTTGAAGTGCCGGTTGAAAAATCCGCCCGCCATGGCCTTTACCATGCCCTTCTTGAGGACGACCACGCCGCCTTCCAGATCAGGTATTTCCCAGAGGACCAGTCGTCTCTCCCCATTGTTAAAGGGGTCTTTCTCCAACCTGACCGGTATCAGGTCACCCTCATGGAAAATCTTCAGAAAGTCGAGGACATGGCGGTTGTCAAAAAGGGCCCACTCCCCCAGCTTCCACTTTAACCAAGCCTCCCCCATCTGTCTGAGCCCTTCAAAGTCAATGACCCCCTGGCCATCATCCCATGCCACGCTGATGCGGGGATCTTTTTTGTTCCTGTCCATCCCTGTGATGCGGCAGAAAAAGGGGAGGTAGGAATCCGGATTTTCTGAAACAGGTCCCATGGTTCGGACGTATCTCTCCTGGAAGAGGTCAGGGTCGTAGCCGGATAATCTGATGTCAAGCAGGGGCAGATGCCTGATAAGGCTTTCCTCTGCACCCTCCTGCATGTCCCTGTTTATGGAGGTGTATATCTTGATCCCAGAGGTGGCAATGTTGTCTATTCCCTGATCATGGAGTATCTTCCTGAAATATTCCGATTCAAGCTGTTCTCGTATGTAGTCCAGGACAACATTTAGCCGGTAGGTGACCTTCCCCTCTTTGAAGGGGACCTGCTTTTCTATTGCCGCCTCATACTGCTTTTCCGTGATGAGGTTCAGGGCCCTCATATTCTTCAGGACATAGTCTTTTCGTATCTTCGCGGCTCTCATGGCCTCTCTTTTTTCTTCATCGGTCTTTTTCGTAAAGGGGTTGTACTTGTTGGGTCCCTTTACCATGCCCGCGATAAAGGCCGATTCCACAAGGTCAAGGTCCCTCGCATCCTTATCGAAAAAATATTCCGCAGCCACCATTAGGCCCTTTCCGAAACCCGTCACAAAGAACTGGTTGATGTACATCTCCAGGATCTCTTCCTTTGTGTACATCCTTTCAAGGAGCATGGCCTGGATAAGTTCCCTGAGCTTGGCCATGTAGGTCCTCTTTTCCCTTTTGAAGATGTTTTTTGCGGTCTGCTGGGTGATTGTGCTTCCACCCTGAACGACCTTGCCGGTCCGGATGTTTTGGATGAAGGCCCGCAGGATGGCCCTGACATCAAAACCGGGATGATCGAAAAAGTGCCCATCTTCCGAGGCTATTATCGCCTTGATAAAGTCCTTTGGCACGTCCCGGTATTTGATGTACTTTCCATGGATCTTTTCAAAATAGACGCCGATAGTTGTCTTGCCGTCATCGTAGTACACCGGGCTCTCGGAGAGTATGACATTTTCAATTGCACCCCTGTTAATAAGCTGTGCCGCTTCCCTGGACACCTGGATGTATGTGCCCACAAGAAATGAGGCGCATATCAGGGCAAGGAGGAAGATGGAAAAAAAAAGGATTTTAAATATCTTTTTCATCTGTCTGGAGAGCCGCTGTCAGTTCGCCTGAGAGGAGTTTTTCGCGGATTATCTGCTTCAGGTCCATGCCCTTTATCTTGAGGCCCTTACGGCCGTATGTCATGTTCGCCTCAATCAGGTGCCATTGACCGTTGATATTCATCATATCAAGACCTGCATCATTGAAGTTGCATTTTATTGCATATTCCTGCGCCATTAACAGCCCCTCATGGGGGATATCCCTGAAATTAATGGTCCCTCCCTGGTATACATTGGTCTTGAAAGTCCGGGGTGTGCTTTCCCTCCAATATGCCAGCACGGGCTTGTAATTGATCAGAATAACCCTGAGATCCCTGCTGTGGGGTATGTATTCCTGGATATAGGCGACCTTGGTCAATTCCAGGTATTCCTTGAGCTCATCCTGATTATTGATCCGGAAGATGCCCCTCCCCTGGGATGAGCGCCTCGGCAATTTTGCGACAAAGGGGAAATCGAAATCATTCAGGATATCATTATGATGCCGGCGGTAATATATCCTTGTCCTGGGATGGGGTACCCCCAGCATGTGAAAGAGGGTTGTCTGCTTTATCTTTTCATCGGCATAGAGATATGTCTCCAGGCTTGGAAAGATCTTTTTCCCCATGGTGGTCAGAAACTGGGCGTAATTCAGGCTGGGGTAGAGTATGATCTTTGAACCGAGGATCAGACCCCTCTCCCGGGGACTGTAATCCATGAAATTGGGCCTGATCCCAAGGGTTTCCACTTCCGGGACACCCTTGAGCCTGCTCCCCAGGGCTATGTACCTTTTATTCATTGATTTGCTGATCTGATCCAATCCAGTATTTCCCTGGACCTGTCCCCGGCCTTTGTCATTACCTCTTCAATATCCACTGTCAGCAATTTCCTCTCCGACATGACCAGACTGCCGTTAATGACCGTATGAATTACATCAGATCCCTTGGCCGAATAAACAAGGTGAGAAATCGGGTTATACATGGGGGTCATATGGGGTTTATTGATATCAAGAACAATAACATCCGCTTTCTTCCCCTTTTCCAGCGAACCGGTAATATGGCCCATTCCCAAGGCCTTTGCGCCCTCGATGGTTGCCATACGCAGGACTGTCAGCGAATCCATGACCGTAGTGTCCATGGTACCCACCTTGTGGAGTTTGGCCGCGATATCCATCTCGGAGAAAAGATCGAGGTCGTTGTTTGAGGCGCATCCGTCCGTTCCAAGGCCGGTGATAATGCCCCTGGAGATCATGGCCGGCACCGGCGCGATGCCCGAGGCCAGCTTCATATTGCTCTCGGGATTATGTATGACCCTCGCGCCCTTTTCCGCCATTAATTCAATCTCCTCCCCATCCAGGTGGACGCAGTGATCCGCGATAAGGTGCGGTCCCAGGATACCTAATGAGGCCAGGTGCTCGACTGGCTTCTTGCCGTATCTCTCCCTTATCTGGACCAGTTCATTGGCAGTCTCCGAAAGGTGGATGATAAGAGGGGCATCATGCTCCAGGGCGAGCCTATTCGCGGCTGTTAAGAGATCAGGGCTGCAGGTGAAGAGGGCGTGTGGCTCGACCGCAATGGACACGAGGGGATCACCCTTCCATTTCTCAATAAGTGACTCGGTGTATTTAAGGCCCTGTGCCGGGGGTCCGTAATTGGGTGAATCAAAGTCATAGAGGACTTCGCCGACAAGACATCTCATACCCGCGGCCTTGGCAGCCCGGGCTGCTTCGTCCTCGAATAGATACATGTCGCAAAAGGTCGTAGTGCCTGACAGGATCATCTCCGCGCAGGCCAAAAGGGTGCCTGTGTGCACAAAATCTGGGTCTATCCTGCTCTCCGCGGGAAAGATATAATTATTGAGCCATTCCATTAAGGGCAGGTCATCGGCTAACCCCCTGAAAAGGGTCATGGCCGCGTGGGTATGGCCGTTGATGAGTCCGGGCAGGACAATTCCCCCCTTCGCGTCAATGACCCTCCCGGCCTCAATCTCCGTGGGCCCCTCACCCACATATGATATTGAATCTCCTGTTATCCCGACAATTCCCCCATGGAAAATAGAATTTTCAGGATCCATGGTCAGGATGATGCCGTTTTTGATTAATATATCAAAAGACCGCATATATTATACCCCTTCATTCAGGCACTATTTAATATCAGGCAGGTCGGCGATCACCGCCTCCCACAGTCTCGAGAGGGGACGGCTTGCCGCATTTGCCGCGGCGATTACCTCTTCTACTGATGTCTCTCCCATGCAATCGGGCAGGTTGACATTGGTTATCGCGACTATCACCATTATCCTGAGGCTGCATTGCACTGCGACAATGACTTCCGGTACGGTAGACATCCCTACCGCGTCGGCGCCGATCATCCTAAGAAACCTCGTTTCCGCCGGCGTTTCGAGACTGGGCCCTAGTATGCCCACATATACGCCCTGATTAAGGGCTATCTCCAGGCTCAGGGCCTTTTGCCTTGCAAGGTTTATCAGATCCTGATCATAGACCCTGGACATATCCGGAAACCTGGGCCCGAACTGATCCAGGCTGGGACCGATTAAAGGATTCCTTCCAGTCAAATTAATATGATCCGTAACTACCATGAGGTCCCCGCGCCTGAAAAGGGGATTCAATCCCCCGGCCGCGCTGGAAATAAACAGATACTTGACACCGAGACCGGACATTATCCTTATGGGGAGCGTTATCTCCTTGAGCGAATACCCCTCATAGAGATGAAACCTGCCTTCCATGGCCAGGACCTGCCTGTTCCCCAGTCTGCCGCAGACGAGGGTCCCCTTATGCCCGGGAACGGTTGATGTAGGGAAATAGGGTATTTCTTTATAGGGAAGACGAAAGTCAGCCTCAATTTTTTCAGTCAGGTCTCCCAGGCCTGTTCCCGTGATTATACCGATTTGAGGCGGGATATTGATCCTTGAAGCCAGAAAATCGGTTGCCTTTTGAATTTCTTTTGTCATAAAACACCTCCCTTTTGGCCCCTTGAATTTTCCAATATGTTAATTTACAAGAAATGTCAATATCTTAAAGAGATACTAAATGAAATAAATCCGGATTGTCAGATAAAGGGTTGACAACTTTGCCTTTTTAAGGTTATAAAGAAAGGCTTACAAAAGGGAGGGAGAAAGTGGATGACGATTCGCATATAAGTCTTTCCGCGGGTACTACTGTCAGCGGAATTTTTTCTTTGATAATTATATCTTTTCTGGTCGTTTTTCCCTGGGGAAACATTCAGGACAGCGTGGATCCGGTTATTAAAGGGCCCAGGCCCTATAAACAGGGCATAACCACGGCCTGCCTGACAAGTAATCACCCGAGTTTGAAGACCGCCAAAAGGGAGAGCATATTTCATAGTATTATACTTGAGGCCTCGAACAGGCATAAAGTTGACCCGGCGCTTGTAAAGGCAATAATAATGGTCGAGTCCGGATATAATCCGATGGCCATATCCAAAAAGGGCGCTGTCGGGCTTATGCAGATCATGCCAGCCACGGCCGACGCGCTTGGAGTGGAGGATCTTTTTGATCCCGCCCATAATGTCAACGCAGGTGTGAGCTATTTTAAAAAATTGCTGAATCAGTTCGGAGGGGACCTGAAGCTGGCCCTTGCCGCCTATAATGCGGGGAGCAGGAAAGTAAGGGAATACAGGGGAATTCCTCCTTACGGCGCCACCAGACACTATGTCAAAAAGGTGTTTGAATACTATCAATACTACCAGGGCAGAAAGATTTAAGCCGTTTTTTCTCATTTTCGATGCGCAAACAGGGATATTTGCGCCTGCCGCGGGAACTTTGCCAAAATGAGACGGTCCTGTGAGAGGCGTTTTTCCCTGTCCTGCCCGTTACCCGGCCTAAGAAACAAATCCACACCCATCAAAGAAAAGGTCCTTAGGGAAGGATAAGGTGTCTCAGGAGCCGATAATATGAAAATTGACCTGCATATCCACTCCAATTACTCTGACGGCCGGATGACGCTTAAAGAGATATTCGACGAAGCCCTCAGGAGAGATATAGGGATCATCTCAATAACTGATCACGATTCCCTTGATGGCCAGGAACAGGCCGCAGGTCTCGCTGAGGAGCACGGCATCAGGTACCTATACGGCCTGGAATTGAGCGTCTCCTTTTCACACCCGGGATACAGGGACTCGAGACCCATATCCCTGGATTTTCTGGCCTACCAGTATGATATACATTACAGGCCCCTTGTCATGAAGTTAGGGGAATTGAGGGAACACAGGAAAAGGAGGGCCGAAGAGATACTTGAAAGGATAAACAGGGAACTTGTTAAAGAGGATAAGCGGCCGTTTACCAAGGTGGACCTCCAGGAGATCGAAGATTCCGTGGACGGGGCCTTTGGCCGGCCCCATATTGCCGACTATATGGTAAAAAAAGGGGTCGTCGAAAGCAGAAAGGAGGCCTTTGACAGATATCTGGTCAAATGCAACGTGCCAAAGATGCCGCTTTCACTTGAGGAGGCATCAGAGCTTGTCAGGGGCGCTGGCGGAAAATTGATGCTGGCCCATCCGAATCATCCCAGGGGGACCTCCCTTATAACACTTGCCACGGGGCTCGAGGAGCAGGGGGCGATAATATCCGGTTCCATGATCCCTTACATAGACGGCATCGAGTGCTGGCATTCGGCACATGACGAAAAAACTACGGAATTCTACCTCGGGTTCGCACGGGACAGGGGACTCATGGTCACTGGGGGGTCCGACTGTCACCAGCAGCCCCTACTCATGGGCAGTGTCGATGTCCCGAATTATGTTGCGGAACAGTTCGGGATTCGTGTATGAATAACATTATATATTACAATTACTTATTAGTCATTATGCGAGGAGTGCTATAGGCATAACAAGAACGTATTATTGGAATACTGGAATATTTTTGTTCCATTATTCCACCATTCCATCATTCAGGTCCCTTTTTATGTGAGAATAATATGACTTCTCTTATTGAAGATCTAATGAATCCCGACTCCCTTCCTGACGCAACTGAAAAGGTCTCCCTGATTCAGACCCATATCTCTTTTGTCCTTGTTGCTGATGCCTTTGTCTATAAGATAAAAAAGCCGGTCGATTTCGGATTCCTTGATTTTTCCACAATCCAAAAGCGGGAATATTTCTGCCATCAGGAGATAGACCTTAACAGACGCTTTTCACAGGACCTCTATATTGATGTCCTGCCGGTCCTATTTAATGGAAAAAGCCATTCGCTTGGCATAGGAAAGGGGGAAATCGTCGATTATGCAGTCAAGATGCGCAGGCTCCCCGATGAAATACTCATGAAAGCGGTTTTTGATCGCGGCGAACTCAGAGAGGCACACCTGAAGGATATCGCGGAGGCAATCGCCGGATTTCACCTAAATGCACTTAGATCCGAAGAGATTGACAGGTTCGGCGATCCTGATGTGTTTAAATTTACAACAGACGAGAATTTTGAACAGACTGAAAAATATATCGGAACAACCATTGATAACAGTGACTTCAGACTCATCAGGCGGTGGACGGACGATTTCTTTCAAAAGAACAGGGTACTTTTTGGCGAGCGGATAAAATCTGGAAAGATTAGAGACTGTCACGGAGATCTCCACATGGAGCATATATGCCTGACAAGACCTGTGTCCATGTTCGATTGTATTGAATTCAACGACCGTTTGAGGTATACAGATATCCTCGCGGACATCGGCTTTTTATTAATGGACCTGGAATACAGGGGAGGCAAGGGATACGCGGATACCCTCTGGGGGCTCTATGCCGAAAAGACCGGCGACGTCGATATGACCTCCCTCCTTAGATTCTATAAGGTCTACAGGGCCTATGTCCGGGGAAAGGTAAACAGCTTTCAGGTTGATGACGAGCAGATAGGGGCGGAAAGGAAAGAGGAGGCCGTTCGTGCCGCCAAAAAATACTTTCAAATAGCCAGGAGTTATATAGGAGAGTAAGGCGCAGGGCATAAGGCTCAAGGCGTAAGGTAAAATCCAACCTCAATTCTTTTCTCCTTGCGCCTTGTGCCCTGAGCCTTATTGCAATTGTTCGTCTGCTATAAGTCAGCCGGATATCCCATTGGAGACAAAAATAGTGGAGGAGAGAGCCATATGAGAGAGCCCTTTGCCGATTTCATGAAAAGGGAATTGACTCCTGAAACGGTCCTGATCGCCTGCGGACTTCCGGCTTCCTACAAGACCGAGACAACAGAGGTTATTGCAAAAATAAAAGGATATCAAGTACTAAGGACTGACATGATCAGGCTTGAAGTCCTGCGGGACGAAGACATCTTTGATGAGAAGGTGGCATCAAACATGGATAAGAGGGGCCTGGTCTATGATGAGATGTTCAGGATGGCGGATGAATTAGCCGGAAAGGGCAGGGGCATCATCCTTGACGCCACCTTCGTGATCCAGGCCCTCAGGCGCCGTGCCGCTGAAGTGGCGGCAAATCATGACAAAATTTTTGTTATCCAGCAGACCCAATGCCCCCAGGAGGTCTCCCTCACACGGATATCCAGGAGGACCAGGGAAAATTATGAATCAAACGCCCTTACGGAACAGGCCTATCTCAACAACAAGAATAAGTTTGAGGCCGTTGATCTCGAGGACCTGAAAAGGCTCTTCCCTTCGCTCAAAATAGTGCATTTGTTGGTGGACACCACCTCCGACAGGGAGGATGAATGGTTCGTTATCGACAGGGTCACTCGATAAAGGGACGTAATACATGTCTGATATCTCAGTAGGCATCATCTATAAACAAAACTTTGAACCGGCAAAAATCGAGGCTCAAAGACTCGAGAACTGGTTGAAGGATAAAGGGATAAAGGTATTCTCAGAGGAGATGGGCCCGAAAGGGAAGATGAACGGCAGCTGCGAGGAGGCCTCAATGATTCAGGACGGGCCCGACTGGATCATTGTCCTGGGGGGAGACGGGACACTCCTGGGCGCGGCCCGAAAGGTGGGCAGGCACGGGGTGCCAATCCTGGGGGTCAACCTGGGAGGCCTTGGTTTTCTTACGGGGATCCCCCTTGAGAGGTTATACCCCTGCATTGAGATGGTCCTTAAAGGTCAGCTTGAGATTGAACACAGATTAATGCTTGAAACCAAGGTTATCCGCAAGGATAATGTGGTCTGTCATTTTCTCTCCCTTAACGACGTGGTTATTAATAAGGGGGCCCTCGCAAGGATCATCGATCTGGAGGTCTTTATCAATGATGAGTTTCTCACGACCTTCAGGGCCGACGGCCTTATCATCTCCACTCCCACGGGCTCAACGGCCTATAACCTTGCCGCGGGCGGCCCAATTCTCTATCCGACCATGTCAAACGTCATCCTGACACCCATATGCCCCTTCACATTGACAAACCGGCCTATAATCCTGCCCGATTCAGAGATCGTGTCAATCATGATGGAAAAGGAGAGTGAAGAGAGGGTCAACCTGACCTTTGACGGGCAGGTGGGTTTTGACCTCCATCACGGTGATAAGATAATGATCTGTAAATCAGAGGCGGGAATCAGGCTGTTCAAATCGCCTGATCAGACATATTTCGAGGTTCTGAGGAAAAAATTGATGTGGGGAGGCGCGACCTATAACAAGGATGGAGACAATAAGGTATCTATTCCGGGTTGAACGGCGGGAGATCAACTATATCCAGTCGATAATCGAATCCTACGACGGCATGGCCAGGGTCAGTACCATCGATCCATGGGAGGCAATCGTAGAGGTCTTCATTTCACCGGGATGCGAGGAACAGTTCTTTAATCTCCTGGATGATTTGACGAAAAGAGAGGGAATAGTGATGCAGGGAGAGGCATTATCACAGTGACACGGCGATTCTACATATCCACGATGGGGTGTCAGATGAACGAATATGACTCTGACTGCCTGAGCCAGCTCCTCATAGACGCCGGCCATTTTCCAACGGATAATCAGTATGATGCAGATCTTATCCTGATAAACAGTTGTACGATCAGGGCCAAGGCCCAGCAAAAGGCCTTCAGCCAGATCGGAAGAATGGCCTCCCTCAAGGCCAAAAGGCCTGATCTGATATTGGGGCTTATGGGGTGCATCGCCCAGCAGGAAGGTTCCAACCTCTTTAAAAGATTTCCGGCACTTGATCTTGTCCTGGGCACCAGGGAGATTTCCAGGATCCCCGAGATCCTGGAAGGGATCGAGCGAAGACTTGAAAAGGTCTCCGCGACAGACCTCTCCCTCAGGCCAATCTATCCTGTCGTTAAAAATGGATACTTTTACGGCAGGGTGAAGAGCTACCTGTCAATAATGGAAGGGTGCAATAATTTTTGCAGTTATTGTATAGTTCCCTATGTCAGGGGCAGGGAGATAAGCCGTTCCCCTCAGGAGATAATTGAAGAGGCGGAAAGTCTGGTTTCCCAGGGCGTAAGGGAGATCACCCTGCTGGGCCAGAACGTCAATTCATATTTCTCGCCGGATGGAGAAGGGTTGAGCTTTCCAGGGCTCCTTCGAATGCTGGATGAGATTAAGGGCCTCGAGCGAATTCGTTTCACGACTTCTCACCCAAAGGACCTCACGGAGGAGCTGATTTGCTGTTTCAAGGAACTGAAAGGCCTCTGCCCCCATATCCATCTCCCATTCCAGTCCGGTTCGGACAGGATACTGGAGTTGATGAACAGGGGTTACAGCAGCAAAAACTATCTGGAACTTGTCCGGAGACTGCGGGAGGCGAGGCCGGATATAGCCATAACAAGCGATGTTATAGTAGGATTTCCTGGTGAGACTGAGGATGATTTTAAGATGACGCTTGACCTTATGGAAAAAATAGAGTTTAGTAATATTTTTTCTTTTAAATATTCGGACCGGAAGGGGACATCTGCGGAAAAAATGGGAGGCAAAATATCCGAGGATGTGAAATCACTTCGTTTAAATATACTTCAACAGGCACAGAAAGGTATTACCCTGAAGATTAACAGGGGATACGAGGGAAGAACAGAGGAAGTCTTAGTAGAAGGGGAAAGCAAGAGGGGCGGGCAGTTTACCGGCAGGACCGGTTCAAATAAGGTAATTAATTTTAACAGTAATAACAATATATTAAATAAATTAGTTGAAGTTAAAATTAAAACCGCTTTTGTCAATTCCCTTAGGGGTGTTGAGGTGGGAAGCAGCTATTGATATCCAGGTTAATTTAATTTTTCAGGTCCTTGGCCATGGAACCAATCCAGATCGATTATTCAGAAGAATTGATACTCATCGTTGACGATGATCCCTATCTCAGAGAGACCCTCGTACAACTCCTTGAAGTCGTTGGCATTTCAGCAAAATCAGCCTCCAATGGGATGGATGCCCTGGAAATGCTAAAAAAGGGGGAGTGTACTATCGTCTTGACGGACATGAAGATGCCTGGAATAGATGGAATGGACCTGATAAAAAAGGTTTCCGAGGATTATGATGTCAATATAATAGCCATGACAGGCTATTCAGAGGGCTATAATTATGTGGACGTTATTAATGCAGGCGCCAGTGATTTTATCAAGAAGCCCTTTGGAATTGAGGAGCTCGAGGCAAAAATAAGGAGACTTATAACAGAAAGAAACCTGAGAAAGGAGCTGAACAGGCTTTCCATAACCGATTCCCTTACTGATCTCTATAATCAAAGGCATTTTTATTCCAGACTCAAAGAAGAGGTTGTAAGGGCTGATAGGCAGAAGCACCCCTTATCCCTGATTCTCTTGGATCTGGATAATTTCAAGAAATACAATGATAATTTCGGCCATCTGGCCGGCGACGAGATCCTGCGAAAGGCCGGTGAGATTATTCGCAGTTGCATCCGTGATGGCGTTGACTCCGGTTACAGGTATGGCGGGGACGAATTTGCCGTGATTCTGATTGATGCAGACATTGATATCGCCAAAGAGATCGGGGCCCGAATCGAGATTGCCTTTATCAATGAAGGCGATATCACGGTAAGCACCGGGTATTCACGTTTTTCAAACGGGATGTCCGTAAGGGAACTGGTCTCGGAGGCAGACAGGGAGCTGTACAAGGCCAAGACAGACAATAAAGGGGAATGAAATAATTGTTCTGATAATATATATTATGTAAACTAAAATATTCAAATAGCCCCTGTTCCCGGAATTGACCGGTCCAAATGGCGGAACCCTCTTTAATTCCAAATATCTATTGACATTTTCACCTGAAAGATAATATACATGGGGATATTGATGCGGAGGTTATATTTTTATGGGCAGTGTTGTTAAGAAGCGGCGTAAGAAGATCAGAAAACATAAATATAGAAAACTTATTAAAAAGATGAGGCATAAAAACAAATAGTCCTTGTCCCCTCTCCACGGCAACATATGAAAAGGCAGTTCCGGAAGTGGAACTGCCTTTTTTATGGGCAATGGATTTGATTGGGCTCTACCGGGATATTTTCAGACGGATTCAACACGCTGCACTCCGGGCACGTCCTTTTTGAGTATCTTCTCTATCCCCATCTTGAGGGTCATCTGGGACATGGGACAGCCAGCGCAGGAACCCTGCAACTTTACCTTCACGATCCCCTCTTCATCCACATCTATCAACTCCACATCGCCACCGTCGGCCTGGAGAGACGGCCTTACCTTATTTAGAGCATCTTCCACCTTTTCCTTTAACATCAAAATACCTCCATTATTTAATAAAAAATTTCATGCTATTTTAAAATAGCAATAATTATAACAAAATCAATAAAAAATTTCAAATAAGTTTACGCGCCCTCTTATCCAGGTAGTCAGAAAGTCCCTGAGAGCTCCCTGGAGACCATCCGAGGCCCTTTTGCCAGACCTCATCGCTCTCCATACACAGGTAGACGCCTTCCAGATCGCCCTTCCATTTTTCAATCTGCTCCTTGATAAAGGAATAGATCTCAATGCGTATCGGCTTGAAATAACGCATCTTTCCGTCCAATCCATTGATAAATTCGCCATCCAGTATATGGGTTCCGGGGTGACGCCTTCTGATTATGGGTTTTAACGAAGGGACATACCTGAGACACCCCAGACTTATCCAGATTATCCTTTTCGGGTCAATTAATCCATCCAACATCTCGAAGGTCCTCCTGTAGCCCGCCTTCCAGTCCCTGTGCCTGATCAGGGGATCAAAATGAAAACCGGTTACATAGCCCTCCTCCTGGCATTTCTTTGCGGCCAGGAGCCTCTTTTTGACGGCCGGCGCCCCATGTTCCTCTGAAGAGGCCATCTCAGGACTGTTCAGGGACCAGGATACAACGATCCTGTCGCGATAGGGAGATGAAAGCAGCCCCTCGATCATGTCGGTCTTTGTCTTGAATTCCAGGAGGCTGTTCCTCCTGCCCTGGAAAAATCCGGATAATATCCGGCTCCACCCGGTAATATGATCGAGGGCCAGGCTGTCCGTGAATTCCCCTGTCCCTATCCTGAAATACTTCTCAGGATTCCCGTCCATGATTTCACCTATGCGGCCCAGTTCGTCCTCCAGGTTGACAAATAGTCTCAGGGAGGGCTGGTTGAAATAGGCCTGGAGGATGCAGTAGCTGCAATCCATGGGGCAGTTTGTGCCCGCGTGTAGGATCTGGTAGCCGCAGCAGATATATTCCTTTGTCCCGGGGCAAGGCTTCAGAAATTCGCCCTTAAAGGTGATCAGGCGAAGGGTCTCCTTGTCCATGTCCAGGGGCATATCCCCAGCCGGAAAACCGCACTCGGCCGTGATACCTTGAACCGGCACGTTATGAAGATTCTCAAGTATCAGGGATGTCTGTCCGTAGGAGCCGGCCCCCTCTTCAATAAGCAGTCCTTTCGGCTGGAAAGGCCTGGTCATGGATCCTCCTCCCAGGGGTCCCTTATCTTTTCCAGCCCGTCCGTCCTTGCAAGGGCATCGATCGTCTCCTTGAGCCCTTTTCCGTCCTTAAAGGCCACTTCAAGCAGGTATTCCGGGCCTTCAAAAAAAGGGGGATGCCGCAGTCTCACCCCTTTGGGGAGGTCCAGTCCCTTTATCTCTTCTTGAAAGGCCTTTTCACATGCCCTCAACAGAGGAAACCTCCTCTCGCGCAACAGGTCGAGCAGCCTTCCTGCCCGTTGGGGGGTATTCAATAAATTATCCTGGAGCAGCGTTGAAAAGGTATCTTCGTTGAGCAGTTCATGAATATTTTTTCCTTCTTTTATTGCAATATCATCAATATATTCAATAAATTTTAGCTGCTGATTAAAGTTGAGCTTTATGCTTGAAAGCCATTTGATTACGGTGGATTGCGCTCGATCATCCATGCCCAGAATAAGTCCCGCTGCCTTCAGGGAAAGGGACCCATTGGCCAATAATTCCTTCCCGGTCCGGACCAGTTCCTCAATTCTAAACAGCGTGTCGAGATCTCTATGGCCTGATATCCCGAGGAGGGGGGCGTAATATTCCAGTATTCTGCTCCTGGGCATATGGAGGATCAGGCGATTTAAAATCATCCCCTTTTCCACTGGGTTGAAACCCCTTGTGGTCAGGTTGTCATGGAGATTCAAGAAGAGGAGTTCAAGGGCTGACAGCCCAGCCCCGGAGAGGTCTATGCAGGGCATCTCTTTCTGATTGAGGGATATCAAGGCCTTGATGCGACGATATCCGGCCACGATATCGTATAACCCGTCTTTACGGCCTGTAACGTAGGGGACATTGATCAGGCCGATGGCCTGTATCGAGCTGGCCAAGGGCTCGATTTCGAACCCGAAACTCATACAATAGGGCCCTGGATTTAAGTCAATCCTGTCCGGATCTATCAGTATAGTGGCATAACCTGAAAAATGTCTGATGTCCATGGAATACTCAAACTATTTCAGGCACAAGCATCCAGGCAATGCTCCATTCCCGGTTTTCACTCCTCGAGAGGCACACTATGCCACCCTGCTGAAATGAAACAACTGGAATGGATTCGGTACCCGTAATAAGGAGCGAAGCGAGCTTTGCGAGATGAGGGAGGTGACCCGAGATCATCAGGTCCTTTTCTCGTCCCCTGATCTGTTCAGCGATATCACTTATGTCATCCATGGGGGAGAGGCCGGGCTTTTCCATGGGCTGGGCCCCTGGATTTAACCTGGATATCATGATTTCAGCGGTCTGCCTGGCGCGGGTCTTGCCGCTGTGAAAGACTTCATCCACCCTCACTCCGCGGCCTTCAAGAAACCCGGCCATTCTCTTCACATCATCAGCCCCCTTCTCCGACAATGGCCTCTCAGGGTCTTCTTCCTTTGGGACCGGCCTTCCGTGCTGCATAAGGTATAATCTCATTTTCTCCTTCCTTGATTTCCAATAGCTAAATTTGTAAAGGTCCTGGCTCATAGGACCAGGCTTTGGAGCCACAGCGGAGGTCGGGGTCCTTTTTTTAAGTCCTATTTCAAAAAGAGTTCCACCAGACTCTGTTGTTCCCGCAGATGAGAGGGTTCACGCCATAAAACCCCTGGCAGAATTTCCCTTTCAAATGAAATGACCTGTCCTATTGAACCCTTCCATCTGTGGGAACCGCCACCTTGGCCTATAGATAGGGCTTGAAAAAAAGAACCCGACCGGAGTAATGACTCCTATGGCATAGCCTCTGTTTCTTACTCCCGCATAACGGGGGTTTCCTATAATGAATGTCAACCAATTATTCCATCTAAATTATCAAAAGGGCGATCTTCCGGTCAATCAAATAACCTATCAATTTATCAATATGATTCTAAAATTTTCAATTTCCATTTATGTCCGAATCGTGTTAAAACCCCTTACATCTGCCCGAATCCATTCATTTTTACAAAGAAGTAGAGATCGATGACCGCTAAACCGATAACCTGAAACAAAAGGAGGCCTATCATGGGACAGGTGCCGAAAACAAGGTCTTTTCCCCTGTTTTTTATCCTTATCACCCTAATTCTGGCCCTTAATCACCCGGCCAAGGCAATTTCAGCCGAAAATATAGTCATAGGACACCCGGCATGCCTGTCCGGGAAATACGCCAAGGCCGGGGAGCAGGCAATTGGCGGAATAAAGGCCTGCATTGAATGGGTGAACAAGGAATACGGGGGCGTATTATTGCAGGGGAAAAGGGTCCCCCTTGTCTACAAGTACTATGACTGCGAGTCCAAAAAGGAGTCTGTTACAAGCCTGATCGGCCGTCTGATCACGGTCGATAAGGTCAATGTCGTCTTTTCGCCCTACAGTTCTGGTCTTACCCTCAGAGGCGCCCCTGTGACGGAAAGCCGTAAGATGCTCTATATGGACCATGGCGGGGCGAACAATGATATTTTTAGCCAAGGATTTCAATACATTGTTCAGACAATTGGCCCTGGCGCCAGCTATCACCGTGGGACCCTAAATATGATAAAAAAGATAGATCCCAAGGCCAAACGGGTTGCTCTTGCATATGAGGACGACGAGTTCGCAAAAATGGTGATGCTTGGGGCGGAAGAACAGGCGGACAGACTCGGATTCGAAATCGTGTTCAAGCGCACCTATCCAAAGGGGGTCACGGACTTGACGCCCATGCTCTCCGCCCTCAAGGCAAGCAAACCGGATTTCGTCCTCGGAGGCGGGCATTTTGAAGACGGACAGCTCTTTAATCGACAGATGGCAGATCTGGATATAGACACAAATGCCCTGTCTCTGATTGCCGCGGCCACGCTCCCGGCCTTTTACGAGGCCTTAACCAATATGGCAGAGGGGGTCATGGGCCCGTCCCACTGGGAATATGGCGTAAAGTACTCATCTAAAGAGGCCGAAAAAGTGGGACTTCAGTGGATCGGACCCTCCCAGGACGAGTTCGTCGCCCTCTTCAAAAAGGCCCTGGCTAAGGATATCATCCCCGACTACCATGCTGCAGAGGCCGGCGCCCAGGTCCTGGCCTATGTATTGGCCGTTGAAAAGGCCCAATCCCTTGACTCGGGAAAGGTAAGATCGGTCCTTGGAGATCTCGCTTTTATGTCCTTCTATGGCGGCTGGGATGTTGATGAGACGGGTCTGCAGGTAGGTCACTCCATGGTGGATGTGCAATGGCAGAACGGCGAAAGGGTCATTGTATGGCCCGAGGAGGCCCAGACAGGCAAACCATTTTATCCCATGCCCTCCTTCGAGGAAAAGGCAAAGGGAAAGAAAGC
>CAZGIZ010000032.1:0-35533 GCA_964526655.1 uncultured Desulfobacteraceae bacterium
TCCCAACAGGTGCGAAGGAGGAACAAACCTTGTTCTCATGGAGTACATGGCCTGCGCCAAACCCGCAATAGCATCCTTTGTCTCCGGACACCGGGATGTCCTGACAAATAATAATTCCTTGCCTATCAGATCAATACATCCATTCAGGGTTCAAGGCCATGACGGCAACATCCTCTATAAATGGGAAGAGCCCGATCTTGAAGAGATAATTTCCACTTTGGAATGGGCATACTGGCACAGGGACGAGTTGGTAAACATCGGGAAAGAGGCTGGAGATGATATCTCCAGGCGGACATGGAAAGAAGTCGCGAAACAGTTTAATGAAATCCTGTCAAATTAGAGCACTATTTTATCCTTTGGATGCGGCAATATGCCTCATATTGGGAGATTATATTCATGGACAAGGAAGAAAAAATACTCCTTGAAATACTTAATGAAAGTTCTTCAGATAAAAAATTGAATCTCAGAGAAATAATGAAGCAATTAAGGTCCAGGACCGGGAGTTTCTCTGAAACCGAGGCTATCCTCCACATGATGGAGGCACTCATTGTTGAATCGACTGAAAGGAAGGGATGGTGAAGATTCTTATTATCCAGACTTCTCGTTTCGGAGACCTGCTTCAGACAACTCCTATGATTCATGCCCTGAGGAATATCTATCCAGCCGCCGATATCACGTTGCTGTCCAGATACAATGTGATGGAGATATGTAAAGACAATCCGGACGTGGATCATGTGGAGCTATTTAATATTGAGGAATACACCAACAGGCTTATAAAAAATCAGCAGGATCTATATGGATTCTACCTGGAATTGAGGGACGCAATCAATCAACTTAAATCCATGAAATACGATCTTATCATTAATTCGACCCACGACCGGTTCAGCACTTTTTTAGCCTATCTTGTGGACGCCCCTGAAGTCAGGGGGATGTTCCTGTCGGTTAAAAACAGACTTCGGATAAGAATAAATGGGCTATGGTTCAGATATTTAAGATGCGCCTCAGACTTTAGGCAGATCGCCCCTTTTAATTTAGTTGATATATATAAGAACGCGATCGGAGGCGATAGAGACACTCAGGGGTTATTCTTCAATACCCCTGAGGATAGCCTCCTGGAGGCCGATGATTTATTATCCATCGAACCCGGTAAAGTTCGCTCCTATATCGGATTTCAACTGGGTACCAGTACCGGTCAGAGACGCTGGCCCACAAAATACTTTTCCGAACTCGGGGATATGCTGCAGGACGATGAGAATGTGAGGGTAGTTCTTCTGGGGACAAAGGGGGAAAAGGCCCTTGGCAAGGAAGTAATGGATCTGATGAGCAAAGACCCGATAAATCTCATAGGAAAGACCAATATTCCCCAATTAGCAGGGGTCCTTGAAAAATTGAGACTGTTAATAACAAATGATACAGGTACCATGCATCTGGCCGAGGCTGTGGGCACGAGATGCATTTCCCTCTTTTTCGAGAGTGCCAATCCTTTTCAGACCGGACCATACGGTTCCGGACATATCATCTGTTCGCCGGATGTTGAATGCTTCCCCTGTCCTACAACATTTGAATGTCCTGTAAAAAAGTGTCTGGATTTCATACCATCCGAGACCATATTCAAGCTGGTGAATTACAAACTGGGGAAGACTGATTCCCATTCGATTCCAATACCTGAGGGCGTGAGGATAAATGAAACATGTTTTAACCAGCTGGGGATATGGGACGCCAGGCCATTGAAAAAAGTCCCGCTTTCCTGGAATGATCTGGCAAGGAGAATCTACCGAAATATGTGGCTAAGGTATTCGGGTGAAACAGGGGAGATGGAACATGTATGTGATAATGGCAATCTCGGAGAAGCTATTTCAGAGGAATTCAGGCAATGGTCTAAACATTATATCATTGATGAGGCAAGGCTTAAAGACTGGATTGAGGATTTCAGCGCTGACATTGAACGGCTGCGAAATAAGATAAATACCGGGTTGGAACTTATCGGGGACATTATCCTCACAAGCAGTCAAAACCCCTTTGACACGGATCTGGTTACCAATAAATCGGAAGAGTTGGGGAAGATTGATAATGAAATTTCCAATTTCGGAAAATCAAAGATCCTGCTGAGCCAGCTTTCAACACTCTTTGAACTCGATTTGAAGCAGATCGAAGATAGCAACTTTTTCCCCATGCTTAATCAATGGAAACATACTTACGAAGGACTGAATAACCGTGTGAACCTGATGCGGGAGGAGATTAAGACCGTCCTGGAGGAGCTTGGAAGGCCATGAGTGAGGAATTAGAAAATTTTTTAAAGACAAAATACGTGGATGACAGCATGATAAACCAGTGTGAACCACATCAGGTCTCTCTCTGCACACCCATGTACAACTCAGAGCCTTTTCTGCTGGCATATCTTCAGGCCGTAACTTCTCTTGACTATCCCAAAGGACTGATGAGTCTCTATTTCACAATTCAGGGTGATGACGACACCTTTCATATCATGAAGGATTTCCAGTCCCGGTTTAAAGGGGATTACCGGAATATCCGCGTCGAAAGGGTTGAACAGATAAAGGATGTGAAAATCCCTCATATCCAAAATGTTGTGAAATGCCGCAATCTTATGGTGAAATGGTCTGATCCTGACCCTGTATTTTTCATAGATCATGACAATTTCCCCCCGCCTAACACACTCAGGAGACTGCAGCAGGACCTCGATCTGGGAGCCAGTATGGCCGCCGGGGTATATCTCTTCTATAAACAAAATAATGATAACCCAAATCATGATGGCATGATAAATTTCACAGCCTTTTTTCTTATGAACGGAAAGATGGGCTCTTTAGGGTTGAATGAAAGGGGTTTGGAAGGGGTGTTGCCCGCAAGGATCTTTGATAAACGGATGTGGGTGGACTCAGTGGCAATGGGTTCGACCCTTGTGAAGAGAGAACTCCTGAATGAGTACCAGTTCATTGTCCCGGAGAAATATGACATGTCAGACGACACGGCCTATTGCATGCAGGCGAGCAGGACAGGTCACAGGTTTATTGCAGACTTTGGGTTGCTCATTCCCCATTGGGGTTATGATCTTGAAATCACCTCATTAAAGAATAAAAATCTCGTTCATCTAAGGGTTTCTATCACAAACGATATGACCCTGAGACGAAAAAAGATGCATGAACAAGGTATCTATATCAGATAAACATAATATGGCCCAGGAAATCGACCACTTAGAAGCTATTATCAATAAATTATCGGAAAGAGGCCTGTTTTCAGCCCGTACAATGTCATTAATGAATTTTGATATCCTTCGCTTAAAAGCACGGCTTAAGCGATTTAACGATGATAATGTCATTCCAGATTGTACCAGGCTCCACCTCGGTTGCGGCTCCAGACCTGTCAGCGGTTGGCTAAATGTGGATATTGAGAAAAGCGATTATGACGTTGACCTGGCCTGTGGCCGGCTTCCATGGAAAAGCGGAGTATTTGACAGCATAGTAAGCCAGCATCTAATAGAGCACCTTGAGATTGGAACAGAATTTTTACCGCTCCTGATGGAACTCCGGAGGGTCTTGAGGCCTGGTGGTGAAATATGGCTTAGCTGTCCGGATATGGAAAAGATATGCCTGCTTTATTTAAATAATAAGGTATCAGATCTGGTGGCGGATGCGAATTCACGCTGGCCGGACTTTTCTTTGGGAGATATCCCATCATCCCATATGGTGAACCACCTGTTTCACCAAAACGGCGAACACAAAAATTTATATGATTTCACCCTATTGGAATGGGCCCTTAATATATGCGGCTTCTCGAAGGTAAAGCGGCTTGGGGAATCGGATCTACTGAATCGTTATCCCGAATTTCCATTCCGAGGAGATGATTTACAATCCATCTATATTCGCGCTACCACATTCTGTTAAAGGAATTTCTTTTTACCATATCGCTCTTCCTCCTATGAGCCACACTCAGATTAAATTCAAACGATGTTGTTGAAAGGTCATGAATAACAGACGGACCATATCAGCCGCGATGATTGTAAGAAACGAAGAAGAAAACCTTCCGCGGTGTCTCAAGAGCATCAGAGACCATGTGGATGAGATTATTATAGTGGATACCGGTTCAGAGGATGGCACAATAGAAATAGCAAAAAGTTTCGGGGTAAGGCTTTTTGAGCATCCCTGGGAAGATGATTTCAGCAAACATCGCAATCAGTCCATCGGCTATGCTGCAGGCGATTGGATTCTTATAATTGATGCCGACGAAGAACTTTCTATGGGAGATATCCCGAGCCTGAAGGAGGCCCTTAAGGAAGGCAGGGACACGGATTCCATCCTCATCTCCGTTGAGAGCAGGGGGCAGGGCGGGCACAGATCCATTCATAATTCCATCCGCATCTTCAAAAATATTCCGGAAATCCGCTATGAAGGCCGGGTCCATAATGAGTTGGCAGGCATGCGAACCGGCATATACATGCCCCTGCGGATTCTCCATCACGGGTATGCCCTCGACCGGGAGACACAAAAGAAGAAATTTGAGAGGACTGTCAAACTTCTCCTCCTGGATGTAAAAGATGATCCGGGGAATCCGAGGGCCCACCATTATCTGGGGATCTCCTATCTAAGTATGAACATGTATAATGAGGCCCTCAGAGAATCGGAAAGGGCGATTGAGCTTTGCGGGACTAAAAATATTAAAAGCGATCTCTATTCAGGTTCCTATTATGTAGCGGCCACCTCATGTATGAGATTAGGTGATATGGACAGAGCGGAGTCCCTGGCTTTAGAGGCGTTAAAACACTATCCGTCTGATCTGGATTCCCTGTTTGTCCTTTCAAAGATCTATTTTGAAAAAAAGAATATGCGGTTGTTCTTTAAACATGCTGCTAATTATCTGGAACGTGTTTCACAACTTGACAGAACCGGTGAGGGATTCGGCACTTCCATATTCCAGACCGCCGGATTCAAATGGCTGGGTCACCTCTACAGGGGTTGCGCATGGCTTGACCTGGGTAACGATGAAAAAGGCAGGAAAGAATTGGGGCGTGCCTTGGTCTGTTGTCCTGACAAGGCGGGCTATCACCATCTCCTGGCAGGTTATTACAGGCGAAAAAGAGACTTTGAAAGTTCGGAAATTGAATTTAAAAAGGCCCTGGAGCAGTCACCCGACCGCAGTGAAATATTGTGGGATTATTCCCAATTTCATAAAGAACGGGACCGGTCCCAGGACTCTGAGGACCTCCTGAAGAGTTTAATAGATATCAGACCTGACCATAAAAATGCCTTGTTTGAACTTGGCAATATTAATCTAAACAATAATAATTTTAAAAAGTCTATCTATTTTTATGAAAGATTGATTAGCCTGGATAAGGAGCATGCGGGAGCCAGATTGAACATGGCCCTTTCACTTCGTAAACTGGGACGATTTGATGAATCTATTCATCAATCCATGGAGGCCTTAAAAAAATATCCCGAATCATTAGAGGCCCATTCAAACCTTGCTTTCTCATACTATTCCCTTGGGGATTATGAAAAGGCATTGGAATCTTTTTTTAAGATTTCCCGTCTTGACCCTGATCGACCGGACGCATATGTCTACCTGTCCCAGATCCATCTTATAAGAGGCGATGTGGAATCCTGTGTGAAGTCATGTGATAATTTGCTCAGGATACTAAATCTCAAAAGGGACATTGTACTCAAATCCCTAAAAGACCTTGGTGAGCTTTTCCTCGTAATTTCCAATAGCCTGAATTCCCATAACAAGCCACATCTGTCGAGGGTATGTCTCGACATGGGGCGACTCCTCAGCCGGAACCGCCCTGTTTCCTAAATACCGAGCCTTTCCTGCCCCCTTCACCCTCCTCAAGACCCATCTCTTTATCAACAACAATTTTCCCTAAAGTTTTCATCTCCAACAGCCGATAAGTGAGTTGAAACTCAATTTGATATGGAAGGAGGTGAATTGAGGCAATGGTCGGCGCAAGCCGAAAGAGCAGGCGCCGGAAACAGAAACCTATATCCTATTTGGCAAGGATGCCAAAATATCTCAAGACTAAAATAAAAAATCACGGAGGATAAAAATTATGGGATTAAGAATTCAAAACAATATCGCGGCAATGAACTCCCACAGGAATTTGTCTATAGCCGATGCCGGCCTCGCCAAATCTCTTCAGAGACTGTCATCCGGTTACAGAGTAAACAGCGGTGCTGATGACGCGGCCGGACTGTCCATTGCCAATGCAATGAGGGCCGACATAGCAAGCTTTAACGTCGCTTCAAGGAATACATCGGAGGCCAACTCGCTCCTGCAGGTTGCGGGCGGCGCCCTTGATCAGATTTCAAACATGCTCACGAGATTGAAAGAGCTGGCAACCCAGGCATCATCCGCCAACGCCTCTTCAAACCTTACAAAGATAAATGACGAGGCCGCCAAGATTATCCTGGAAATCGACCGGATCGCCGACTCGACCGAGTATGCGGACACATCCCTCATTAACGGGACCTTCGGCGTGTCCATCTTGGGCTGCAGTACTGAAGTCAATTCGACCAGCGGTTTCAGCGGAATCTCCGGAATGAAGACCAGCGGCAAATACACATTCGCCACGGCAGATGCCGGCGCCACCACACTGACCCTTTCCCATGCGGGTGGATCAGAGGCCGTTTACGGCGTCAGCGCTCCAAATGCGGGAGAAACGACCGATGTCTATTTTGCATCCGTCGGCATAACCCTGACCATTAATAATGGCTTTGATTCCGAGTCGGACTTTATAATCACCGCTTCGACCGGTGGTGCGTCGGAATTCCAGGTCGGTGCTGAAAACTCCTCTACCAACAGGATCAGCGTCTCCCTCGGAAACGCCACGCAAGAGCAGTTAGGGAAGACCATTAACACCAGCGGCTCGGCCCTTACCGATATCGACCTGACCTCGGCCGCGAACGCGCAATCAGCCCTTGACTATATTGACGACGCCATATCCGACCTGTCCAAGATCCAGGGTGATATAGGCGCCTATCAGAACAGGCTTTCCTTTGCGGCAGCCAACTTGGCAACGACCGTTGAGAACGTACAGGCCGCAGAATCTGTCATTCGTGACGTGGATATGGCCTCAGAGATGACCACATTCACCAAGAACCAGATATTGCTCCAGGCCGGTACCGCCATGCTGGCTCAGGCGAACATGGCCCCGCAGCAGGTCCTGTCTCTGTTTGGATAATAAAATCCGGCTTACCGGATTCTATAGGACGCAGCCTTGCTGCTTTAATCTTAAACCTAAAGCCCTGTTTTCGGATCCCCGGAAACGGGGCTTTTTACTTTTCAGCTAATGCCTTAAACCCTTAGTCAATGTCATACACCTTAAACCGGTCATCTTGAGCTTCATGCCTTGGACTTGGCAAATTTTTTGCAAATATTGAATAACACAATAAATTCATTAAAGTTTATGGCATTTTTTTCCGATATCTTCATTAAGCCTTGGCAACTTTTGCCCATTAACTGTTTGCCTTTAAAGGGGGGAATATGGCATTAAGCACCAACCTAATCAGTGGCCTTTCCAGCGGAATCGATTGGCGTACAATGATTGATCAATTGATAGCCGTTGACCACAGGAGCGTGGATCTTGTAGAAGACCAGAAATCGGAATATGAGTCCAAGCTCGAGATCTATCAGACGATCAATACCAAGCTTTTATCATTCAAGACACAGGCATCCACTCTCGCGAGCAGCGACGCCTTTAATGTGTTCGAGACCTCTTTGAGCACAAATTCCACCACTTACGAGGCATCTGATTTCCTGAGTGTCACGACCGGTACAACCGCGGCTACCGGCACCCACACCATTACAATGGATTCCAGCTCATCGGTGGCCAAGGCAAGGCAGATATCGTCAAAGAGCTTTTCCTCCTACAATACCGCTTTGGGCTTGTCTGGTGAATTCGTAATCAACGGGAGGGCCCTGGAAGTGGAGGCAGGTGATGAGCTCCGGGATATAAGGGATAAAGTAAATAATCTGAACTCGGGAACTAATGCGATCGGGGTGACTGCTTCCATCCTGACCGTCTCTTCAAGCAATTACCGTCTTATACTAACCAGTGACGATACGGGGGAAGATGCCTTTACTCTATTTGACGCGAGTTCCGACGGCGACGACCTCTTGAATGATGGTCTGGGATTTATGAAGGATACCACCGAAGTAAAGAATCTCCTGAGCAACGGGGCCTTGTCGGAGGCCTTTTCAGGCAGCTCCCAGTCCGTCAGCGCCATGCTGGGATTGACTGCGGCCCAGACCGGTACAACGGTATCGATAGGCAGCGTAAACAATATCACCATCGATCTCTCAAAGTCACTCACTGAAATCGCCAGCGATATCAATGATGCAGTCTCCGCCACAAGTATAGTCGCTTCGGTTGTCTCGTCCACTACAGACGGTGTGACCACATACAGGTTGAAGATAGAAAATACCACCGACTTCACGGATGACAACCACGTGCTCGAGACCCTTGGGATCCTCGAGGGTGAACAGGATAGCGTGGAAGAGATCCGCTCCCAGGAAACCGCAATCAATACGGATTCGGACGGCTCAACCGCAATATCCGGGTCCACCCTTTTGACCAATCTCTGGTCCAGCGGCAGTGACTCCAATGTCCAGGACGGCGACACGATCACCATTAAGGGAAAGAGGGGAGACGGAACGAGCGTTAACCTGACTTTTACGGTCGGGGCCGGCGGAGACGGTACTGATATTGACGCCCTCTTGACCAAGATCAACAACAGCACGAACGGCTTCGGGTACGGATCAAGGACCGCCACGGCCAGTATATCCGGAGGAAAGATAATCATTACCGATGACACTGCCGGTGACAGCCTGCTTACCCTGAGTCTCATCGCAAACAACGAAGGAGGTGGGACCCTCAACTTCGGGGATATAAGCGCTGAAACCGAGGGCTACACGATGGAGGTCCAGGCGGGAAAGGACGCCAGCATTACCATTGACGGGACAACCATCACAAGCTCTAGCAACTCCATTGACGACGCCATCACCGGCGTTACCTTAAACCTAAAGACTGTTGAATCGGACAAGACTGTAACAATTAATATCGAACGTGATTATGATATGATAAAATCCTCTGTCCAGAGCCTCCTTGACGCCTATAATGACATCATCACGGATATTAACGAGCAATTCGCCTACGATGAAGATACCGATTCCGCCGGACTCCTTCAGGGCGACGGGACCCTCAGCTCCATAAAATCAAATCTCATGAACATTGTGGCGAGCTCGGTTTCCGGAATATCTACTACAATGAACGCCCTCTCCCTTATCGGCATCAACTCCCAGGTCGATTATACGGACCACACAAATGACGGGATCCTCACCATTGACGACGATGATTTTATGGACGCCATGCAGGACTATTTTAATGACTTCATGCGTGTTTTCATTGCAGAAGGGACCGCCACAGACGGTGATGTCGAATATATAAGCCATACAAGGGACACCGTTGCCGGAACCTACGCAGTTAATATAACACAGGCAGCCACCCAGGCCACTGTCACGGGGACGGCAACCCTGACAAGCGGTATTGGCGCCGGCAACATTGAGACCATTTCCATTAGTCAAGGCGGAAGGATAGCCGCCGTTACCCTTGACGGCTCATCAGGTGAAAACGGCAGCTCCATCGACAGCATTGTTAACGCCCTTAACTCGGAATTTGACACGGAATACACCCAGACCCTGATGGGTGATGTAAAAAACACAACCGACGCTGACCAGACCACGGCAATCACCAGTAATACGACCTGGAATAATGTGTACAGCGGGGGCGATGCAGCCGGTCTCGAAACTGGTGATGTGATCACATTTACAGGCAAAAAAAGCAACGGAACAGGGGTCAGCGGTAGCTATACCATTGTGGCGACTAATACCGTCCAGGGATTATTGTCAGCCATAGAATCGGCCTATGATAATGAGGTCACAGCGGCCATTAATTCATACGGCTACCTCGTGGTAACGGATAAGACCACTGGCAGCAGCAGACTCGATATCACAATAGCAGAGCCTGAAGATAAGGACCTCGATTTCGGAAACATTACTACATCAAACCTTGTAAGCGACGTCAGGAACACCACGAATGGAACCAATGCCATTCTTTCCACCACTACTTTTGATTCCATATTCGGCAGCACAGTCACGACTGGTGACATTTTTAAATACAGTGGCTACACGGTAGACGGTAACGCGGTGGAGGGTAGTTTCACCGTTAATCTGCTAAATACATCCTATGACGATATCGGAGATCTCCTTTCCGAGATAAAGTCAGCCTATGACACGGCGGGTGGAGATACGACCGTCAATATCGTGGACGGCAGGATCCAGATATTCGACGGAACGACAAACAGCACCCTGGATCTTGAGATCTTTGAACCCACCGGAAAGGGGGTGGATTTAGGGACCTTCAGCGGAGGAGTAACAGGAAGGCACAGCCTTGACGTTACCGCCTCAAAGGACGGGAGCGACCGGCTCGTCCTGACCCATGACGCGTATGGCACCAACCAGAGCTTTACAGTACAGGTTAGCGGCAGCGATCTCGGCCTCACGGACAACAGCACTCATAGCGGACTAGATGTAGCCGGGACCATCAACGGTGAATCGGCCACTGGTTCAGGACAGGTTCTGACTGGCGACGCGCCTGGCTCCGGAGAAAGTACGAGCATAGAGGGCTTGATTATCAAATATACTGGGACCAGTACTGGCGCTCAGGGGGACGTTACAATAACCATGGGAGTAGCGGAACTATTCGACCGTGCCCTTTTTGATATTACCGATCAATATGCAGGATATCTCGCATTCAAGATTGACTCCACAGGAGATAACATCGATTCCCTTGAAACCCGGATTGAAGAGATGGAGAAACGCCTTGACTCCAAGACAGAGCTCCTGATCAATAAGTTTGTGGCCATGGAGGTTGCGCTCTCAAAGATTCAGAGCATGAGTAACTGGCTTACGGGTCAGGCCAACGCCGCCAGCAGCGGATGGGTTTTGTGATAATTATTAACCTGTTACCACAGGTTTATAATAAGTCGATCATTATACGAATGATCATTATTTTTAATAAAATGAAAAAGTTAACAGGAGGAGCTTATGGGTTACGGAAAATTCTCAAACAATTATAAAAGAACGAGCATTGAAACTGCGGGAAAAATTGATTTGGTGATCATGTGCTATGAAAGAGCGACTCAGCTTCTTATTCAGGCAAAAGATCATTTCAAAGAAGATGAGATAGAGAAAAAGGCCCGTAAGATGCAGAAGGCACTGGATATCATAAACGAGCTCCAGTGTTGTCTGAACATGAAAGAGGGCGGACAGATCGCCAGAAATTTGGACGCCATATATACATATCTTAACAAAAGACTGCTCCTTGGGGATATCCATAAGGACTTGACGGCCTTTGACGAGTGCGTTCACATCCTTTCCGAATTAAAAGTCGCATGGGATGGGGTTGCCAGCAGAGGATCAGAACCAATCGGTGTCACTGGAAATCCCAGTCTTTCGCCTGATCATGCGCAAATTGCCGCGTGAGATTTTATTTTTAAAGAATACCTCCCATTATGCCGATAAATCTATAGAAGTGTCCTGAAAGACACATTATAGCCCGTCCATCAGTCCCACCTTAATTGGCCCATAAAAGTCCTTAGGCGGGGCGATATATCTCAGGGCGCCATGTAAAGGCGAATAAAAATCCCATATATATGGAGCCCTTTGACAGGAAAGGAGGAAATGGGTATTGGAAAAGATAATTGCAGTTGAAGGTCCCGGGAAGGTCTCAAGATCTGGCACTTTGACGCTGGACCCCAAAGGGGAAAAGGACACAAAGAAAGAGATAAAAAGGGCTGCAAAGAAAACACCGGATGCCGCCGAGGCCCGGGAAGCCACCCAGGCAAAAATTGAGCGTATTGCGGAATTCATGGACAGTTATATTCGTTCAATACAGCGGGATCTGCAGATATCGGTACATGAAGGGAATATCATTGTCAAAGTGATATCCGCAGAAGACGGCAGGGTAATCAGAGAAATCCCTCCGAGAGAACTTCTTGATCTCGCTGCTAAAATGGAAGAGATGACAGGCGGACTATTTAACGAAAACGCCTGATTTTCCTTTTTTATCTGTTTTTTTAAATCGCCTGGCCGGGATCAGATGAAACTCAAAATACTGATAGTCGACGATGATAAAAAACTCCTTTCCGTCCTGAGGTCGATCCTTGTTGAAGAAAATAATGACGTGGCAATCTGCAGTGACGGACAAAGGGCGATAGATGCGTGCCGCAGAGAGAGCTTCGATTTGATCATAACCGATCTCATGATGCCTGGAGCCAATGGCTTGGAGGTGTTGAAGGAAACAAGAAAACTGTCACCGGACACCCTCGTTGTCCTGATTACGGGTTTTGCCTCCCTTGAGACGGCCGTTGAGGCAATACGTGAAGGCGCCTATGATTACATAACAAAGCCATTCAAATTGGAAGAGATCAAGATCATCGTGAATAACGCCCGGGAAAAGATACGCCTGATTCGTGAAAACCGGAAGCTGATCCACGAGCTTCAGGAGGCATACGAACAGCTAAATTTAATGAAAAATATCATAGGTGTTGATAAGGATCCAGATGGAGCTGAAGATGTATCTTCCCAGGAAGGCCCGGATAAAAGCACTTTTATCGCAGGTAGCATGCTGCCTTTTTATTATGCCGAGAAGATCTCAGACATGGATATACCGATCCTTTCCGGCCTTGAACGCATTTCAGCACTCAGAGAAAAAGGCCACTTATCCGAAGAGGAATTCAACCTGTGCAAGTCGAAACTGCTTACAAATATGAAGCACTGAACATCCCTGATCTCACTTCCTTGCAGGTAATGGTGGTTGATGATGAGCCGATGGTCCGTGAAACCCTTAAGCTCTATTTTCAGAGTCTGGGCATGGAGAATGTGCGAACCGTCGATAGCGGTGAAAATGCCCTTAGGGAAATCAAGGCGACAAAATATAACTATATATTCATGGACCTGATGATGCCCGGAATAGACGGGATAGAGGCCCTTAAAAGGATCCGGGAAAAGGATCAGCTCACAAGTGTAATTATCATGACGGGTTACCCTTCAATGAACACCGTTATCGATGCCATGCGGAACGGGGCATCGGATTTTTTGATAAAGCCCTTTCGTTTTCAGGACATAAAAATCATCCTTGAGAGGATACAGAGGCTTCAGATCCTGATGGAGAAGAACTGGATGCTTCATCAGGAGCTGGAAGGGAAAAAGGAGGTCGAAAAGCTGAACAGGAAGTTGGAGAAGAAGATCAGATATCAGACCATAATGTATAATATAGTGGATTCTCTATCCAGGATTAATAAATCGGATGACCTTTATCGGTTCCTGGTCAAGAAGAGCATTGAATACTGTAACGCCCTGAGATCCTGTTTCATGATCTATGAGCAAGTAACCTCCGACCTTATGGTTTTGTCCCAGTACGGCTTTGGAGACTTGAATCCCGGAACCAGGACCAGCCTGGTGGAGGGTTCAGAAGGCAAGAGGACCCTGGATGGTCGTTTCATGGAAACACACTTCTCAAAATCCCCGGGTAATGGATTCCTTCTTGACAGGACCTGCCGGGATAAAGATTTTTTGTCGATACCTTTTAATATCAGGAATGAACCCTTTGGACTCCTCCTCGTTTCCGATAAGGAAGGAGATAAATCATTTGATGATGATGATGAATTTATCCTAAAATTCCTGGCAGAGAGGACGTCCCTTAATATTGAAAATATCGCCCTTTACGACAACCTTATGCAGAGCCTGATGGCTTCTCTCATGTCCCTTGTCAGCGCCATTGAGGCCAAGGATCCTTATATCCAGCAGCACTCTTCCAGGGTCACAGACTATTCTGTAAGGATTGCGCGCGCAATGGGGTACCCCAGCGATGACATTCAAAAAATCCAATCAAGTGCCCCGCTTCATGATATCGGTAAGATAGGCATCCATGACAGTATCTTGAATAAACCTGATAAATTGACAAAAGAGGAATTTGAACAGATTAAGAATCACCCCATGATCGGTCTGAATATAGTCATGCCCCTTGGTCTGGACCCGGAGGAACAGGCCATAATAAGGAACCATCATGAGCGATGGGATGGGAAGGGTTATCCGGACGGTCTGAGTGGGAAAGAAATTCCAAGGCTTTCCAGGATTCTTGGCGTGGCGGACGCCTTTGACGCCATGACTTCCAGCAGGGCCTATCGTAAGGCACTCCCCTTCTCTACATGCCTGCAGGAACTGAAAGATAAAAGTGGTACCCAGTTTGATCCGGAAGTAGTCGAAGCGGCCCTCTCCGTGTTTTCCAAATGATACTTCAAAATAAAAATATAAATCCCCCCTATTAGGGACTGATGGCATTTTTGTTGCATATCAAATAGGATTATGATCTCCTTTATTTGACAGTTTTGATTTAAACCGACCCTTTGGAGTAAATCTTATGAATAACGCTAACAGACGCAGCCATTTCAGGGCTCAAATATTGATACCCGTAAAATGGAGGTTATTGAGTAAGGGAGAGACGGAGCAGGTGAAAAATGGAATGGGTAGCAACCTGTTCCGGGAACACGGCCTTCCTGGCCCAATTGAGGAATTTCTTGAACAGGCTCCCCCGGGATCAAAAGAAGAGCAGATGTATCGTTCCCTCCAGCTGCTCAATAACAAACTCGATTTCATCATAGAGCAGGTACTATCAGAATCGATTTACAAGACATCAAACCAGGATGAGATTAATGATATAAGCGCCTCGGGACTCAAATTCACTTCCCGTGAAAGGCTGGATGTCGGTGCATTTATAAAAATGGATCTAATAATGCCAGGTACCTTTCAATATCAGATGGAGCTCATAGCCGAAGTTTTAAGGGTCGAAGAGAAGGAAGGCAGTTTTATCATTGCGGCCCGGATTGTCTACATCGACGAAGATGCACGGGATTCGATCGTTAAGACGGTTTTTATGAAGCAGAGGATGGATATACGTAGGCTGAAGGGCGTCCCGGAGGATGATAACATTGATTAAATTATCCAGACAATATCTGACCAGACTCTTTAGATTGGCTTCCTTCGGTAAGACAATCGGCGGACTTATACACAATCTTAATGGTCCCTTGCAAAATTTAGGTCTTGATATCGAGATGGCGAACCATTCCCTTCAAGATAATTCCAGTGTGGACAGCGAGACGATCAAAAGCATCCGGGGCCGTTTAAAAAGAATGGAAGAGGAATTCGAGCGAATAGACCGTCTGATAAAGACCTATTCAATAAAGGCAGGCAATGAAGAGGATTTTAACAACAGGCTTATAAATATGAATGACTATTTAAAACAAGAGTTATGTTTTTTGGAGACAAATCTCTATTTCAAGCATAACGTTGACAAAAAAATCGAATTTCAGAACCATCCTCCCCCTGCCGGTCACCTTCCCGGGGATTCCCTAACGGCCTTGAACTGGTTTTTACGGGCTCTCATTGAAGAATTGGAAAAAGAGAAGATAAAGGGCCTGGTCCTGGAAACCCTGTTTACTGATCAGTTCTTTAAAATAGCGATCACCCCGGAGGGAAATAATTTATCGGAAATCTTCCTGGAACAATTGATTTTTAATGCTTCACCCGAGAATCAACTCCTCCAGGATGACATGGACATAGGGATCCTGCTGGTCATGATGATATTTAAAGAGGAAGGAATCTCTGTCAGGAGAGAGATTGGCCCGTCCGGTTCCGCCAAAATTATCATCACCTTTCCTCTTGCCAACGATCAATGATGGTCTTTATTGATAGTCCCCCCTTTTGAATTTTGTTATCTCCGCCCCTATGGTTATTGTCATATCCGATATAACCGGACCCAGCTTTTCAGGAATGCCAGGGGCCGATCCCATCTGCCTTAGAGTCTCAAGCCTGTCCTCGAGATGCCCGATCAGGGGCTCTAATCCGGTGATATCCTGGGATGAATCACCCAATTTCCCGGCGTAAAAATCAACGAGATCCAGTGTCTCCTTAAGAGCGCCTATCATCTCCTTTTTATCCGGGATACTGAACTGACCACCAATATTTTCAACCCCGCCCAGGACGCCTACACCACGCGCTATCGGTACTGAATTCACTTTATCAGCTCCCGTTTCTTTCTCTTCAGGTCGTGAGCTGACCTGATCCAGAATTTTCCTGAAATCATTTTCACGGGGGCCACTTTTCTTCACATGCTTGCCCGCCTCATGCAATACCGGGCCCTGTCCCTCATAAATTTTCATCTCTCTCTCTCCTTCCTGAAAAATGGAATCTCTTCCCTTTATCCAACGGCGTCGCGCACACACGATTTATTCTATTCGTAAATACCACGTATAATCGCACCGATGAGTGAATATGTGATCATCCACTCATTAATAATGATTTTATGCAAAATAACTGCCATGCGGGAGGAATATTTTGAATTTTAATTAAGATTTAAATTCGAGTGGAACAATGGACCTGTTTTGGTGTGATTTATTGTTATTATTTCAAGTACTTAAACTTCATAAGCCCTGATTAAATCGGTCACCCGCAAATCGATTTTAAAAATTATAACCTCCTGTTTTCAGATTTCATAATAGGAATTTTTTTCCTGCACACGCCCTCCCACCTATCCCAGCTTTCGTGTCATAAGGGGGTGGGCTTGAAATGTCCGGTCATTTTATTAATTATTTCAACTGAATATCTTTTCCAGTTTCTGGCTGAAGGTCTCAGGGGTAAAGGGCTTCACGATATAGTTGCTGACTCCTGCCTGAACCGCCTGTACCACATTTTCTTTCTGCCCCTCTGCGGTAACCATCAGGAAAGGGATATCCTTTAATTTGGCGTCTTCCTTGACCGCCTTAAGGAGATCCAGCCCTGTCATATTGGGCATGTTCCAATCGGAGACGATAAGGCCGACCTTCTCCTTTTGCAGTTCCTTAAGGGCAATATCGCCATCCTCCGCCTCAATGATATCGCTGAATCCCAACTGTTTAAGGACCCCCTTGACTATCCGTCTCATAGTAGCAAAATCGTCAACAACCAAAACCTTCATCGATGTGTCAATGCCCATTTTCATTCCTCCGATTTTTATTCTATATACAATAGATAAAATATATTCTATCTATTCCCCTTTTTCCCTACATGCTTTCCAGGAGGTCGTCAATTCCTGCCTGGTCCAGCCCCTCTCCCCCTCTTTGGGGTCCCTTCAGTTCACTCATATAGATGTCCACATCACGATTCAGCTCCTCATAGGTTTTTGTGGGATCTTCCTTGTGCTTTTTAAGTTTGATTCCAAAGGATACAATCAACTCTTCTATACGTAATTCCATTGATCTTACAAGCCTTATAATCCTTTGGATGCGCTGTCCGACAAGATCCTGAAAGCTGAGGGGTTCCATCATCCTCAAGGACCGATCCCCTATTTTTTTCAGGACATCCATTTGCCTCTCAATTGCCTCGATCGCATCTTCAAGACTTATGCCTATGGATATCTCCTTTCCTCCAGATCTATTGGATATCAATTCTTCCAATACCCTTAATTGCGAATTGGCGAGTTCCATCTGCTCCTCATTGATGTCCATAATCTTCATAGTGCTCTCTTCAAGCGTTTCATTAATGCCTTCAAGCTGATTGCTCGCCTCGGGAATATCCCTGGATGCTATCTCAACGATGTCAGGTTCAATCTTTGTCTGAATATCCTTCCTGAAATCGATCAGTTCCCTTGCTACTTCCTTTATCTTGCCGGAGAATTCCATGGTAAGCAGTTCAAAAAACTCTCCATGCTTTAGTTTTTGGATAAGTTCTTTTAGATTTTCAACATCCGCCCTGGTAAGTTCACCTGCCTCTATCTTCTCATCTATGCCCTTAAGCGACGGGAATCTCTCATCTGTCACATCCTCCGGGTGACCGTTTCCATACCTCTTGCACAAGTGCTGATTTCCCCTCACATCCATCCCTGTGAGGAGACTATTAGGGAGTTCCTTAACATTGAAAAGTATCTGATAATCGCTGGCATTAAAGGCCTTGCCGGACTTAAGCACGATGAAGTAGGGTTTGATATCTTCCTTATCCACAGGTCCGTGAACAGGGTATATGTGGCTGTTCAATTCAAGAAAGAGTCCTGGATCATCAGCCGAGAAGACAAGACTCGCCCCGTAACGGGTAATAATTCTCTCTATATCGCAAGTGTCAAAAGCTACTCTCTCAATGTCTCCGTCCAGATTACCCATGACCACGTTTTCCATTTACGATGTCCTCCTGTCCGAATTCCCTTAGACCTTCTCAGTCAACCGTTATGAAAATCGTCAAGTGATTTTTAAATGCCTGCTTACTTGCAAATTGATTCAGGTATTATGGACCTTTACTAAAGCAAAATACGTACCAAATATTCCTTAAAATGCGAATTTAAATTGCTAATTAATTTAAGGTCTTAGGCAAATAAATAGTCAAAGGCTTTTTATAGGCTTATTAGTTTAATTTTCAATCGTCATAGTTTCGTCAAGGGCCTCCACACTTATGGGATGAAAAATGACATATCGAATAGGCAAAAGCACTTCTTCCAGGGCGATATTTCTCTTCTGGAACCTAAATGCAATCCTTTGAGGTCTCATGACAATATTGATATCCAATTCCCTGTCTTTGACAGATCCCGACCTCCTGTTTACCAGCGAATTTAATATCCGCTCAAGAGACCTCCTTCCGGTCTTTGATATCTCTGAATTGATGTAATTTGTGGCCCTTGGCATATCCTGAAAGCCGCACTCTACCCTGTAGCCTTTGCCATCCCGGCTATCTGACACTTTACCCTTAAATCTCCATGTAAAAAGTGAATCATCCCCGAGGTTCCTAATCTTTTTTTTCATCTTTTTCCTGAACTCTTTTATGGTCTGCTTGGTGAACATTTCGGATGGCTTGTAGACGGTAAATGTCGGTCGTCCTCTTTTAAAACAGAAGTCTTCTATATCCTGATCATCCATGTCACTGACACTCAACTTATGATAGACACAGAACACCGCTTCTTCATCTAATATCAAATTTGAGGCATACAGATCGTGACAAGTTAAAAAAAATAACAGAGCAACAGAAGACATCATAATACGGCAAAATTGAAACACTATCTTTAAACCCATTAATCCTCTCCTATGTCCAGGATATATTCCATGGGATTAACGGCACGGTCGTTCTTTATGACTGCATAATGGAGGTGATTGCTGGTTGACAGACCGCTGTTCCCCATGAGTCCCAAAATATCACCACGTTTTACAATCGCTCCTTCATCCGCTAATATCTTATTTAGGTGACCATATATCGTTTTGATCTCTTTCGTGTGCATGAGAACCATATAATTGCCGAGCCATTGATCATACCCCTTTTTAATGACAAGACCATATGCGGGTGATATTATCTTTGCACCCTTCGGACCGATAATATCTATCCCCACATGGAACTCCCGTTTGTTTGTAAAGGGGTTTTTCCTCCACCCGAACCCCGAGGATATCCTTGGTTCATTAATGTCAACCGGAATAATATTCGGCGTGTTTTTCCAGGCCCTATCCTTCATGGTAAATAATTTATTAAGCACCTCATAATTTGTCTCCAGCATCTTAAGCCTCGCGGGCAGACCCATCTGGGACGCTAAAGAATGGCTTTCCTGCCCTCTCCCTGTCCCGGGACCATTGATATCAACCATAGAAAGGTCCGCGTTAGGTGCTCCGCCTGTGCCTAATATCTGTTCTAAAAACCTGTATCTCTCCATGCCGAAATACCCCCGGAGTGCCATGTCCCTTTCTTCGATACGGGCCAAGGTCCCCTTGAGATAGTGGAGCGATATTATCTCATCCTGCAGTTTATCCCTTTCCTGCTCCAGATCTGTCACCCTTGTCTGCATCACCAGTATCCCATTCTCCAGGATCGGGATGACGCAAACGCAAAGGAAAAGCAATATGGATAATATCTTTAAAAAAGAGGGCCCGACAAGGAAGCGTCGCGGCCTTCCAGAACCGTTTCGAGGAATCCAAATGATATAGGACCTGTCCGATTTCATCCCGAAATTCACCTTTTCTTTATTATTTCTTATACTTGCAAGCAATTTTCATGCCTTTTCCTGTCATATTTCTAAAGCTGGGTTAATTTATGTCATCAAAATTAAATGCTATACGCCTTTCCTGAACTTGGGGTTTCCACCCCCCACAGCAGAGCTGCTGCAAAGGACTGGTCGCGCCCCAATTGGAATGTTGGAATAATGGAACTCTGGATAATGCCTGGCTGCCGCAGGCAGTGGTTTTAGGGAATTGAGGAAATATTTTATTGGGGATATAAAACCGGTGTGGCCTCACTTTAATTGGTAAAAAACGGACCTCAAATGCCTCTTGGGCTCAAACCTGGAGCATATGCCGGTCAGGGATTCGGTTGAACCGATGATGAGATATCCGTCCGGTTCCAAAACACCGGCTATTTTTTCAAAAAGTATCTTCCGGTCTTCCAGGGTAAAGTATATTGCAACATTCCTACAGAATACTATGTCGAATTTACCGATGCCGATAAATGGCTCCATCAGATTGAATTTTTTAAATACGGCCATTGCCCTGATATCATCCCTGATCTTCCAGTGATTCGAGTTTCGATTAAAATATCTCTGCAATATTTCATTATCAAGTCCGCGTTCAACCTCAAATTTATTGTATTGCCCGTAGCTGGCCTGGGCGATGGCCTCATCCGATATATCGGTTCCGAGCAGCCTTATATTATATTTATTGGGGTTCGGCAAAAGCTCCCTCAAAATAATCGCAAGGCTGTATATCTCCTGACCCGTGGAACACGCGGCGCTCCAGATACGAATTCCCGTGGGCATAATACCGGAAGATCTGGAAGTCCTCGTGTCAATAAGATCGGGCATGATCTTGTACCTGAACATCTCGAAGGGAGCCTTATCTCTGAAAAACAGTGTCTCATTAGTGGTAACGGCATCCACTATCTTTCGCTCAAGTGTCTTGCTCTGATCCGCCTTGGCTTTTTGGCACAGCTCGGCATAGGATAAAAAACCATTCTTTTCTATTATACCCCTGAGCCTTGTCTCTATCAGGTAGGCCTTTTTATCATCAAGAGAGATCCCTGATATCGTATAGATATAATGGGACAGCATCTTGATCTCTTCTGGAGTTATTTTATTCATCTGTCATTAGCAACTTCTAATATTTTTACCGCCTGCCCCCTGTAAGGGCGAATCAATTGAAGCCGGCTCCCTTAACAGTGCGGTAGATCTCCTCTGCTATCTGATCGAGTGGCGCCACCACATCAACAATTCCATCATCTATCGGTTTCTTGGGCATGCCATAAACAACGCAGCTTGACTCATCCTGGGCGATGATTGTGGACCCGTTCCGTTTCATCAATTTCAGTCCAAGGCTTCCATCCGATCCCATTCCGGTCATAATCACCCCGGCGGCGCGGCCCACAAAATGCTGGGCTATTGACCTGAAAAGATAATCCACAGATGGTTTGCAACTATTCTCCGGAGGATCATCCGTTATCCTTATGATCCTGTTTACACCGTCCGCGCTTGCCGCGACCTTCATCTGCTTCCCGCCGGGAGCGATAAAGGCCTTATTCGCCTGAACAGGCTCCCCGTCAACGGCCTCCTTTACTTCGATGGCGCATTTTGAATCGAGATTCTTTGCCAGGGACTGTGTGAATATTGCAGGCATATGCTGTACAATCAGTATGGGGACGTTAATATCATGGGGAATCCTGGGCATCATCTGTGACAAAGCCTTGGGACCGCCGGTCGAAATACCGATTCCCACAACCTCGGCCTTGGCCCTCTTCTTGCCTATAAGAGATCTCATCCTTTGAACAACGCTTTCAGAGGATCCTTCCCCATATTTTTTCTCATCCGCCGTTGGAGGGGAAGATTTTCCCTTTAAAATGCTCTTTATCTCCCTGCGACGAGAAAAGGCCCTCAGCATCAATCCAAGGGAGTTTTTGATCTCCTTTCTGCTATATTCCATGCTGCATGTATCAGGATTGGTAATGAAGTCGAAGGCCCCCAGATCAAGTGCCTGCATGGTCAGATCACCGCCCTTATGGGTGAGGGTGCTTAAAACAATAGCCCCGACTTCCGGCGCTTCCACTCTCATGCGCGCCAGGACATCGAGACCGTTCATCTCCGGCATTTCAATATCCAGCGTCAGTATATCGGGTTTAAGGGAAGCGATCTTGGACATGGCTATCTTTCCATTATTTGCCGTTCCCACCACTTCCACATCAGGAAATTCGGACAGCAAATCGCTCACAGCCTTTCGGTAGACCACTGTATCATCTACAACAAGCACTCTTAAGGGTCCATCAGATGTCATTATTTCACAGCTCTCCTTTACAATTCCCGAACTATTTATTACAACCTTGAAATAATATTCCGCCCGTGGTCTATTGCCGGCCACAGGGGTTCTAAGGGATGCTTTTGATAAAGGCGGGTTGGTCTGGACTAATGGTTAAAATCTGAATCAGATTCAGATGATGCATCCTTTATCCTTGAGGCTAATTTTCCTCCTTGAGCACTTCTTCCACATTAAGGATACCGATCAGGCTTTTATCTTTTTTAAACACGCCCTCAAAATATTTGCCCTGCAGGCCCCCTATATTGGCCGGGGGAGGTTCGATCTTATCCCGATCGGTGCGCTCAACATCACCAATCTGATCAACCAGAAGCCCTATGTATTCATTATTTGAATTAACGATAATATTCCTTGTATGGGTTCCCATGTCGGTCATGGAAAGGCCCAATTTCTTGCCGAGGTCTATGACGGTCACTATCTGGCCCCTCAGATTCAGTATCCCTTTCACATAATCCGGCGCCTGCGGGACCTTTGTCATCTCCAGGAGTTTATTGATTTCCTGTACCTTAAGAATATCCATTCCGCACAGGGCGTCTCCAAGATAAAAAGTGGCCATTTCGATATTTTTTTGTCTATTCGCGTTATCCGCTGATTTTGTCATCGATTATAACCTCCATGTAATATTTATATCTAATAGGTGTCTGTTAATAATAGATAAAATGCGGATTATGATTCTGTCATATCCTATACGATAAATTTTTGAACTGTTTCTCTCAATTGTTCCGCCATCATCGAAAGTTCTTCGGCGCTCATCTGAACATGGGCGCTGCTGTTGGATATCTCCTTTGCAGCGCCGTTAACCTCTGATATGGACTCCGTCATATCGCCTGCTATGATGGAGCTCTGGCCAACGTTACTGTTTACATCCTGAATCCCCGCTGACGCCTGGGACACGCTCTTTGCGATCTCTCTGGTCGTATCCGACTGTTCTTCTACTGCCGAGGCTATGAAGGTCACAATCTCATTGACTTCATTTATGACCTTTGAAATTCCTTTGATCATTTTGACCGTTGATTCAGTGGAATTCTGTATGCCTTCAATCTGTTTCTCGATATCGTCTGTGGCTTCGGAGGTCTGCCTTGCAAGGTTTTTGACTTCATTTGCCACAACGGCGAAACCCTTTCCAGACTCGCCGGCCCGCGCAGCCTCAATTGTCGCGTTAAGGGCAAGAAGATTTGTCTGCTCCGATATCTTGGTAATAGTCTCGGTTATCTTGCTTATCTCCCTTGCCACCTTGCCGAGGTCATCAACGTTAATAGAAGCCTCCTCAGCCTGAGAGACGGCATCGCTGGCTATCCTGCAGGCCTTTTCGGAATTTTGAGCGATCTCATTGATGGTGGCCGTCATCTCTTCGGCTGAAGACGCCACCATAGTGACATTAGTGGATGTCTCTTCTATTGCCGCTGCCACCGATTTGATATTCAAATTCATTCCCTCCGAGGAAGCTGTCACAGAGTCAGCCATATCGTAGGTCTGCTTTGCTCCTGAAGACATTACTTTGGAAATTTTCATAAGATCTGAAGCGGAGGTTGCCAGGGCCTCCGTCGTTGTCATAACCTCTTTGATCATACCCCTTAGGCTGTCGCTGACAAGATTCATACGAGCGCATATGTGACTTATCTCATCCCTCCTCGTAACTTCCAATTTATGGGTAAAATCGCCGCTCCGGAGCTTGCCCGTTGACTCCAGCAACAGGTGAAGCGGCCGGTTGATAACCCTTTGAAACAGGAAATAGAATATCAGGAGGATGGCGCCAAGACCCGACAGTCCGAGAGTTATGCTCCTGTTTCGCGTCATCCTCAGGAGATCCGTTTCCCTATCAAAAAATGCCCTGACCAGGGCCCCCCCGAGGACCTTCTTTGCGTTGTCATGGCATTCAACACATCTGGAATTATTCAACAGGGGAATAAAGGTATTAAAATAGTGCCGATCACCCTCCCATTCATCAAAGGTCTCGATGGAATCTCCTCCCTTTTCCATCATGCGGCGAAGTTCGTCCATGACTTTTCTGTTTTTGATGAAGGATGACAAAGACATCCCTTCCATTGCCGGATTTCCGGCGATGGAGATACCCCCGTTGGAGTCATAAATAAGGAAATCCACATCGGGCATCTTACTCTCAAGTCTTTGAAACTGCTTTCTAACTGCCTCATTATCCCCCTTTGAAAGGTTCCGATCCATTTCATCCTCAATGGCCGCGAAAACTGTTGCATATTTTTGCTTCGACAGATCCCTGACTATGAGATTCTGCCCCCTGAGATTAAACATAACCATGGAACCCACGGTAATGATCATGAGCGCTGAGAGAACAGTCAGCACCTGAACCAGCAGGTGTTCTTTAAAAAATGCAATCAGCTTCATTCACCTCTCCAGGACATCAAAGATGAGTGGTTTGTTCTCATAGCTCGTCAATTCACCCTTTTCAATTGGTGGTAGACGCTGTCCATGAGTTTCTCCTTGTCCATTTTTATCTGATAGTCATCAATGCCGACTTCCTTTCCCCTTCTTATATCTTCATCGCCTGCCATGGTCGTCAGGGCTATGATCGGCAGGTGGGAAAATCTGTCATCTCCTCTTATCTTTTGGGACAGGCCGAAACCATCAAGGTTGGGCATTTCAATATCTGCGATAATGAGAGATATCTCTTCCCAGTGTCTTTGCAGCAGGTCCCAGGCGATCATCCCGTCTTCCGCCTCAATCACGTTAAAGCCGTCTTCCACTAAATAATCCCTCACCTGCCTGCGGAAAAAATTTGAGTCCTCTGCATATAGAATAGTGGCTCCCTTTCCGTCCGATTTCCTGCCGTTTTCTTTTTTATCAAACCATTCTGGATTCAATGCCTCCACTATGCCATAGATGTTGATTATTAATGTGGTATGATTATTTATGATTGTGGATCCCATAATCCCTGTCTGTTTTAATGTGACATCATCTATTACCAGGGATTCTTCAATGGCGTCCAGGGGAGGAGTAGCCAGAAGGCCGATGTCATTGCCTGCGATAACGAATACGATAACCAAAAGATCATCCTTTTCAGCCAGGGGCCTGACCTCTGCCACCTCTTCAACCGCGAACAGGGGAAGGCTCGAACCCCGATACTGTATGACCTTTTTCCCGCCGACCAGCTCTATGTCGGATCTTTTTACCTTTTCTATACGTTCCACGAGTCCCAGCGGAACGGCGAACTGTTCATCCTCGGCGTTTCTGAATATGAGCAGCGAGAGGATATCCTCATTGCTTTTTTGTCGATGTTCTTTTGCCACGTCGATTGCCCTGTCCGTACCCTCAAGTGAAGTTAATTTGGCCATACGGGAAAGCCCCGCCACATCCAGTATCAGTGCGACACGCCCGTCACCCATGATTGTCGCCCCCGCATAACCCTTACAGTGCTTTAGATGGCGTCCCAATGGTTTGACAACGATTTCCTCGGAGTCGTGCAATTCATCCACCACCAGCCCGTACTTTAAGGCCCCCGTGTAAACGACAACAATATTCACGGCGCTTGTCGCGTGGTATCGTCTGTCATCACTCCGGCGACGATCCCTTTCGGATTCAGCTTCCCGGTCTGTTTCGCCGGATGTCAGTTGTGAATCCTGGTTAAGCTCCTCATCCTCATTCATCTCCTTTTCCATGGATTTGGCCTGTTTATCCTTGAACATGGGGCTCTTTCGAGATCTTCTGTCTGCCAGATTCTTCCTCCTTTCCTTTTTCTCAGAATTATCCCGGGGGTCAACATAGGTGCGCTCAATGCCGATTACTTCCGAGAGCCTCAACAGCGGGAGCAGATTGCCGCGCAGTCTTACCACCTCGGCATCTCCCACCTTCTCTATCCTGTCCTTGACCTGAGTCGCCGGAATCCTGACCAGTTCCTCAAGATTGACCTGGGGTATGGCATATCTCTCGCCGCCGACGGTGATCAACTGGCTCGGAATGATCGCCAGGGTAAGGGGGAGCTTGATCCTTATGGTTGTGCCTTTTCCGACGGTAGAATCTATATCGACAACCCCTCCCAGCTTATCGAGGTTTGTCTTGACGACGTCCATTCCCACGCCACGCCCCGATACATCGCTGACCTCTTTTGCCGTGGAAAAGCCGGGAAGGAAGATCAGATTGACCTTTTCCTTATCAGACATGCTTATCGCCTGTTCCTCGGTTATCAGATTCTTACCGAGGGCCGCGGATGTCAATTTGTTCTGATCTATTCCCCTCCCATCATCTCTTATCTCGATATTGACCTGCCCGGCCTCATGATATGCCTTTAGTATGACGTGCCCTATGACATCCTTGCCGGCCTTGGTCCTTTCTTCGGGTGTCTCTATGCCATGATCGACAGAATTCCTCACAAGATGAGTGAGTGGATCGCTTATTGCCTCCAATATGGTCTTGTCAAGCTCAACGCCTTCCCCTTCTATTGTCAGTTGGACTTCCTTGCCCAGATTCTGCGCGAGGTCCCTCACCACTCTCGGAAATTTGTTGAACACATTCCCGATGGGCTGCATCCTCGTCATCATGATGGCCTCCTGCAGCTCAGAAGTGATAAGATCCAGCCTCTGTCCGGAGGCATCGACGGCATGAAGATCCTTTAAACCTATCGCCTGGAGCAATTGATTCCGGCCTAATACAAGCTCTCCTGCGAGATTCATGAGCGAATCGAGAAGACTGACATTCACCCTGAGACTTGCATCCGTGACTATTGAAGACATTGCAGTGTCCCCCTTCTGTAGATCCTTGACCTTTTTCTCCCTTGAACTGACCTGGCTGAGCTCGGCCACCGGCTCCTCAATTTTGGCTTCCTCGTGACCTGATGCAGTTGACGAGGACTGAGTCGTTATCTCATGTTTTTCGGGATCATGTAACTGGACCGATGATTCTCTTCCAACAGGATGAATGGAATAATCCATGGCAATTTCGAATATATTTCTCTCGTCCACATCAAACAGGGCGTTGACCATTCCCGGTTCAAGTATTGTTCCATACAGCACCAGGAAAGGGATCCGGTTTGAGATAATATCGTCTTCGATTTTTCCAACCGCCTGGATATCCACCTTGGATTCCATAATAATACCGCTTTCCTCCATCTTCTTTACGAGATCCAGCAACGTCCTGTCCTTTTTATGGATATCATTGATCAGATCGTATTCTACGAGATAAATGAAATTCCCTTTTTTCCGTGCATTGGATATATCGTATTTTGATACGCTGAACAGGATCTTTCCATCCGGTAGAGAAATGTCAACCTGATTTGAGAGATCATCTTTCTCTTTTTCCGGCAAAGAGTCAGCTGTGAGAGACAGAAGGGCCTCTATATGTTCCGATATATCCATCTCATTACTGGTACCGACATTATTGAGGAGATTCCTAAGGGTGTCTGAAGCCAGAAGCAGGATATTAATGACCTCTGAGTTAGGTAACATCTCCCTTTCTCTGATCATGCCCAGGACATTTTCCATCTTGTGGGATAATTCCTTGATGTTATTAAGCCCCATGAATCCGGCCCCGCCTTTAATAGAGTGCGCAGCTCTGAAGACCTTATTTACGATCTTTTCATTGATATCAGCGCCAGCCTCCTCAATAGCCAAAAGGTCATTCTCTATATCGGCCAAATGCTCCACAGACTCTTCAACATAAAGCCTCAAAGTTTCATCTTCTTGAATACTCATAATCTCCTCCATAACCTCATTTCTGGATAATTTTATCTAAGCACATGTTTACATTGGTATTCGGTCAAATACTATGACCGGATGCGGTTTATGCCCCAACCGCACTCACTTCAAAATGCTGATCCAGCCTCATCGCCTTGATCAGATTAAAGATATCTTCGGGAACATTTTTTATTTTCAATTTTCCACCCATATCTTCTAAGGAGTTGTGGGTGGCAATAAGGACCCCCAATCCCACAGAATCAACCATCTCCACACCGGTAAGATCTATAGTCAGTTCCTTGATGCCCTGCTTCACTATTTTGAGCAATTTCTTCTTAAAGTCCTCGGCGCCGGAGGCGACAATATCTTTACCGGGCTTTATGGTCTTTTTACTAATATTTTTCTTAACTCCAGCCATAGCGTCCTCCAATAATTAGCTTTTTTATACTCAGTTTCCGCCATAATGGGTTCCATGCGATATTCGTGCCAATCACAGCCCTGTTGGAATGTCCAAAATTATACACATTACATGTAAATCCCCTTAGTTAGGAGAATCTCTTTTGTCATTCCTTTGACAAACCACGTCGTTTTTTTGACGCATATATAGTGTGTTCTGGCACTGGATGAACAGGATAAATCCTGTCCAAAATCAAGACAGGTCGAACATGGCCTGTTCAGACGGAATCCGACCCGGAGGAACGAACGGAGGACAACCTTGAAAAGGGTGAGGGGTTGAATCTCTTAATCATCACCACCCGGTTTCCCTTTTCATTATATTCAATGCTCGAAAAAGACTTTTTCATAATTGCAAGCCCCCTCCCTGATTCCTCCCTTGATGGCAATTTTTTACCGATAAACGCCTTCCAGTCGAATCCCTCACCTTGATCCTCAACCTCCACAATAAGACCGTTATCCTCGAGAAACATGTTTAAGCGGATAATCTTATTTCCGTCCCCCATGCTGCCGTGTATTACGGAATTGATAAGGGCTTCTCTTATCCCAAGGATGATATTAAAGCCCAAATTTTTCATGCCCGCCCTCTTAATAATCCTCTTGATCTCTTTGGAGGCCTTGTCAACATTTTCAAGCGTGGCGGCAAAGGAGATGTCAAGACCTTTTGACTTATTTTCTGATCCCGCTGTTTTTTTTTGCACCTTAATCATTTGTATCTTTTATGACTTATTATTCCCTATGTTGAACGCCCTTATACCTCGATCCCCAGGACGACAATGTCGTCCTCCGGTCTGGGTTTTCTGCCATGCAACATCTCCATCAATAATTTTGCTGATTCATGGAACTTGACATCCCGGAGCTGATCGCACATTTTCATAAGATGCTCCAGTTCGTTGATCCACGCTTTTTTGGAACCAGGTTTCTCAACGAGACCGTCCGAATAAAGGAAAAATCTATCCCCGGAATTCACCTCAATATCCAGGGTCTCAAAATATACCTCGCCAAAGATGCCTATCACATCGCCCTTAGCCTCTATTAACCTTACCCTGCCTTCTTTTGGTATATGGACAACGGGGGGGTGACCCCCATTTATAATGGACATGCGTCTTGTCTTGCGGTTCAATTTGGCGTAACAGGCGGTAAGGTATTTCTCCTCCGGCAGTATCTCCTTCAGGACATTGTTAATGATCATCATGCTTTCGGCAGGTTGAAAAATCGGAACGCAATTCTGTTTGATCAGGGCCTTTAATGCGGATGTTATCTGGCCTGTACCATTGTCATGTCCTGAAAAGTCAGCCACAAAAAAACCGAATATCCCCTCAGAGATCTTTACTACATCATAGAAATCTCCCCCTGCTTCAAGGAGGGCCTTGTAATAGACACTGAAGCCGGCATCGGGCAGGTCCTTGGGCCTGATAAGCAGGGAGGCCTGCGCGTCACTGATCTGCTTCAATCTTTCCGCCTGACTCTCTATTATGGCCTTGTTGACCAGCGACAATCTCAGGTGCTGACGAACTCTTGCCAGTACCTCCTGGCTCTGAAAGGGCTTTGTAATGTAGTCAACGGCGCCAAGCTCAAATCCCTTTATCTTTGCTTCCAGTTCATCTCTGCCCGTAAGAAAGACCACCGGGATATTCGCTGTCTTTGGATTCTTCTTAAGGATACTAATGACCTCAAAGCCGTCTTCTCCATCCATGGTGATATCAAGCAGGATGATATCGGGCCTTTTTTTTAAAGCAAGCCTCCTTGCCTGAGGGCCGTTGTTTGCGTTGATGGTCCTGTACCCCTCTTTTCGGAGCGTCTTTTCAAGCAATGCACAGTTTACAGGCTCATCATCAACCAGCAGTATGGTCGGATTTTGATTATCTTTCATGAGACGCTGCTTTTTTGACTTATATATCGCGCCAAAATTTCAATCTCCCCCTGGATGGCCTCGACGGCCTGGCCCGCGCCCTCCAGGGAGTTGCCTCGCGCCCCTTGCTCTATTCCCTTGGCCGTTTCATATATGTCCATCAGACCAAGATTACCTGATGAGCCTTTTATTGCATGAGCCGCCTTGATTGTTTCTTCGATATTCCCCTGTTCAACCGCGGACTTCAGTATGCCCAGATCAGATGAACCGGTCTCCAGAAATAATTCAGCCAATTCCAGGTACTCCTCAGTCTCCAATCCCAGCCTTTCTGCTAATCTATCAAAATTCATATCATACCTCCTCTCTTCATCTCCATTCCCGTTAAATTCCGGCATATAAAGGGTGGGTATTTCTTTCTCCCCGTGAAGATGGTGATACATGAAGGATGCGATATTCGTGCCAGAACGCCGTCTCAAGCCATCCGATTGATATCATGCGGTTATCCGACAGGGGCCGGACGCCGGGTCAAGCCCGATCGTCCTTTGAGTCATTACCTTGACTATTATTCCTTATTATTTGACGATTTAAGCGAAACCCGGGTTGAGCGGTTCAGGGTTCAAGGTTGAATGCACCGAACATATGTTATTAAAGGGATGTTTTATTCATCATGGATGTAAAGCCGTTTCACCCAATGGGTTAAGTCTGGTATTTCGGATCTTGATCGAAATTGTGAGAACTGTCCATCGATTGTAACCCTTGAACCTGGAACCAATCATTTTAGGCGAAAATATAATAGCTTGAAATATTCTCGTTATTGGAGTACTGATTCTCTTGTGATTCCCTGAGGAACAAATCCTCCACAGGGATATTTAATTCCCTAAATACAGGAGTAGTCCATGGATAAGTTGATAACCATCGAGGGGGTTAAAAAAACAATCTTCGGATCAGGCTCTGTCGACCTGATCGGGCCTGAATGCAAGGAATTGGGGGCCTCAAAGGCCCTCCTTGTCACGGATCAATCCCTGGCAAAGACCGATATGATATTAAGGATCCAGGAACTGATCCGGAAAAGCCGGGTAAAGGCGCTTTTATATCCTGATGTCACCCCTGAACCGGCCCCCGAGCTGGCGGACATCGGCGCTGAATTCGCGAAAAAAGAGAAGGTACGATGCGTCATCGGGGTAGGCGGAGGCAGCACAATGGATGTTGCCAAGGCCATAGCCGTTCTTGCCATAAATGACGGCAAGGCTGTCGACTATATCGGTCTGAACCTGGTGAAGAAGGCGGGACTACCGACCATCATGGTACCCACCACCGCTGGAACGGGTAGCGAGACTACCTTCACCTCCGTCTTTACAATGAGGGACACCAGGAGCAAGGGCGGGATCAACAGTACCTTTCTCTATCCAGACACAGCCATCCTCGACCCGGAACTCACTATCGGCCTTCCTCCCTATGTGACCGCCTATACGGGAATGGACGCCCTGACACATGCGATTGAATCCTTTACGTCCCTCCAGGCCCATTTCATGAGCGAACCCCTCTCGATCAAGGCGATAGATCTGATATCGGAGAACCTTAGAGGGGCCGTCTTTCACGGCAGTGACATCAGACATCGCAAAAACATGATGATGGCCAGTTACCTGGCCGGTATGGGCCTGGCCATGTCCGGGGTAGGAGCGGTCCACGCCCTCGCCTATCCCCTTGGGGCCCTCTTTGATGTGCCCCATGGAATCGCCAACGCAGTTCTGCTGCCCTATGTCCTTGAATACAACTATCCAGGGGACATCGACAAATTCTCCCAGATAGCCCTGATAATGGACCAGGAGACGGATGGACTGTCATCAAGGGATGCGGCCTCTCTCACGGCGGAGGCCGTCTATGATCTTGCCGAAGACATCGGCATCCCTCTCACACTGGGGGAGCTCAATATCCCGGAAGATTCCATACCAGAGATGGCTGAAGCCGCCATGAAGGTGGAAAGACCCATCTTGAACAATCCGCGTCCGATGAGCGTTGAAAGCGCCAGGAACATTTACCAGCGGGCCTTTGAGGGATGGTAGAGAGATCTTTAACATTATGGGTTTATGGTGCTGAACCGAAAGGAGTAATCAATGCCGGGATATGAAGTTATAGGCCAGGAAGAAAGGGAAGAGATACTGGACGCACTTTCCAGGAAGATGCTCTTTAGATATGAATTCGACCAGCAGAGGGAAGGAATATACAAGGTAGCCGAATTCGAGAAGGCCTTTGCAGGTTACTGCGGCGTCAATCACGCCCTGGCAGTGTCCTCTGGCACGGCTTCGCTGAAGGTCGCCCTGGCCGCCCTCGGAGTCGGTCCGGGTGATGAAGTCATCACCCAGGGATTTACATTTGTGGCCACATGGGAGTCTATATTTGATGCAGGCGCAGTCCCTGTCTTTGCAGAGATAGACGACACAATGTGTATGGATCCTGACGACATCCTCAATAGGATCGCCCCTTCAACCAAGGCCATTATCGCCGTCCATATGTGCGGCGCCCAAGCGGCTATTGACAGGATCGTGAAAGTGGCTGACAGTCGCGGAATTCCGGTCATTGAAGACACGGCCCAGTCCTGCGGCGGCAGGCTAAAGGGGAAGTCCCTGGGATCCTTCGGGAAAATGGGTACATTCTCGTTTGATTCCGTAAAGACCCTTACCACGGGTGAAGGGGGGATGATCATTACCGACGACGAGTCGCTTTTTATCCGCGCCTCTGAATACCACGATCACGGCCATGATCATAATCCAAATGTGGGAAGGGGTCTTGAAAAAAGGAACTTTATCGGGTTTAACTACAGGATGATGGAGCTCCAGGGGGCCCTGGGCCTGGCCCAGCTCAGGAAATTGGACAATAGGATTTTAAGCCGTCAGAGGGAGAATAAGGCACGTATAAAAGAGGCACTCTCCAAAATCGACCAGATAACCTTTAGAAACATACCCGATCCTGAAGGAGATACTGCCACATTCGTGATTTTCTTTCTCCCCACGGCCCAAAAGGCCAGGGAGTTTAACAGGGTTATGGGTCAAGAGGGGGCGGGAACTGTCTATTGGTATGAGAACGACTGGCACTACTACGAGCGGTGGGAACACCTTCTTGAGGGAAAGAGCGTTACCTCTTCCGGTTACCCTTTCAGGTCCGGGTCCGGTGAAGTCAGGTGCAAATATGAGAAGTCATCCCTGCCAAGGACAGCGGAACTCTTGTCCCGGGCCCTTACCATACCCATCAACATCAACATGGATGAGCAGATACCCGTGATCATAAAGGCCATCGAGAAGGCGGGGAAGTCGATATAACATTTATCATTGTTCATTGTTCATTATTCATTTATTATTGGTCATTTTAAATGCAAAAACGTAAAGATGAAGAATTAGTCGCCATTATCGCAAAAAGTATTTTTACCGCAAGAAAATCTAAAAAAGTTAAATAATTATCCTAAAACAATCATGCGTATATGTATTTTAGTAAAATGATAAGTGCCAAATGATAAATGCTAAATGAACATCGCCATCTGCCAGATAAACCCCGTGATCGGGGATTTTCGGTACAACGTCTCCCTGATCATGGAGGCCGTTGAAAAGTCCATTGAATCCGGCTGTTCCCTGGCCGTCTTTCCCGAACTCTCCATATCGGGCTATCCTCCAAAGGACCTCCTGGAAAAGCCCGCCTTCATCGATGACAATCTCAGAGAATTGAAGGCCCTTGCCTCAGGCATTGGAGACATTCATGTACTGTGCGGATTCATCGATAGGAATCCCGTTGGTATAGGAAAGCCTCTCATAAACGCAGTGGCCCTGATTAACAGGGGAAAAGTCATTAAAAAGGGAGGGAAAAGACTCCTGCCCACCTATGATGTCTTTGATGAAACAAGGTATTTCGAGCCGGCCAAGGAGGGCCTCCTGTTTGAACTGGAAGGCGAGCGATTCGGGGTCACCATCTGTGAGGACATCTGGAATGTGGGCGACATCGATGGAGTGCCCAGGTATCCCCTTGATCCTGTGAAAGACCTGATAGACCGTGGAATCAGCCTTCATGTCAATCTGTCCGCCTCACCCTATTATATTAACAAGGGGGCTCTCAGGCAGAAGATCATCGGGAAATTGTCCCATGAACACCGCATACCGACCCTCTTCTGCAACCAGGTAGGTGGAAACGATGAACTGCTCTTTGACGGTTCCAGCATGGTAGTGGATCCTGGAGGGAGATTGGTCATCCTGGGCAGGGAATTCGAGCCGGACATAATTTTCTGGGACACAGAAGGGGAGTATGGGGAGATAAAAGATCCATGGCCTGAAGAGGAGGAATCCGTGTTGAAGGGCCTTGTAATGGGAACGAGGGACTATGCCCTTAAATGCGGATTCAGGCGGCTCCTCGTGGGTCTTAGCGGGGGAATCGACTCATCCCTTGTGGCCGTCATAGCCAGCCGTGCTGTGGGCCCTGAAAATGTCATGGGCGTGAGCATGCCTTCGGCCTATACCTCAGAGCTGAGCAGGGACCTGGCCCGGGACCTCGCGGAAAACCTCAAGATCCTGTTCGAGGAGATACCCATAGGCCGTATCTTCGACTGTTACAGGGACTCGCTTGCGCCCAGCTTCAAGGGCCTTGAGGAGGACGTGACCGAAGAGAATATCCAGGCCCGAATCAGGGGCAACCTGTTAATGGCCCTGTCCAATAAGTTCAATTCCCTCCTGCTTACCACGGGGAATAAGTCTGAAACGGCAACGGGCTATTGCACCCTGTATGGGGATATGAGCGGCGGCCTTGCAGTAATATCCGACACGCCCAAGACCCTGTGCTACCGTCTGGCTCGCTATATCAACAGGGACGATGAAATCATTCCCGAGGCGATCATATCGAGGCCCCCGTCAGCCGAGCTCAGGCCCGGCCAGGTCGATCAGGATACCCTCCCCCCCTACGATGTCCTTGACAGCATAGTCGAGGCCGTCGTGGAAAGGAATCTTTCCCCTGAAAAAATAGTCGCCCTCGGCCACAATAAGGCCCTTGTAAAGGACATCCTCGGGCGTATCACCCGCAATGAATATAAGCGGCGACAGGCCCCCCCTGGCCTCAAGATCACGTCCAAGGCCTTTGGTTACGGCAGGCGTTATCCCATAGCGCGGGGAGGAGATCCCTATTAATCATCA